>JBJFCM010000135.1:0-9699 GCA_051888955.1 Lachnospiraceae bacterium
TGTCGTCGAGTAAAGCATTGATTCTTTGACTCGCTTTTGAAGTACTACTCATGTTTTTCAGCCCTCCATTTATAATAAAAAAATAATAACAGTTTAACAGGGGGGTCCTCGCTTTTTCTTAAAGTAAACGCCTATTGCCCCATGATTAATGTCTGTATCAGTATAGCATAAAAACTGCAAGCATTCTAGCACTAATTTGCCGATTTTGAACGAATTAGGCGTTTTGTACACTTTTTAACGCTATCTTAACATTTTATAATACAAATACACAAAAGCAGACATTCCATCAAGTCTGAAATTAAAGCAAAAAGCATTTCCACACATACGTAAATACGTATTTCAAATCTTTTTCTGCCACATCCTCTTCTATATAAACAACTTCTTCTGTCAAATACTGCTTTTCACCGTTTTTATCCACGAGATAATATACCACTTTTCCAATTTCCATTCCCTTTTCGACCGGCGCATCCAACACCTGCTCATAGGAGACTTCCACTTCCACATTTTCCCCCTCTGTAACCAGAAAACGAATCGGGAGCACATCCTCTGTCTTTTTTGCCAGAATACTTACCTCATGATAAGGATTACCGTCCTTAGCGGCACCGTTTTGTACCGAAACAGGATTTATGCTCACCTCCGGTGTAAATTCCCTATATTCATAGTTCTCCAGCCCATAGGAAAAAAGGGCTTTGGAATCCGCCCATTTATAGCTTTTATTGTTGGGCCATCCGCAGGCCAGAAGGGCTATGGTAAAACGTTTGCCATCCCGCTCCAACGCTCCTACATAGCAGTAGCCTGCCTTGCTCGTAAAACCTGTTTTACCAGAGATTGCCCCCTCCATCATATTCAGGAAAGCATTGTGGTTGTTGCAGGAAAAGCTTCTTCCTTCCTCGTTTACAAAGCTGTAAGAAGCAGTCTCTGTAATCTTTAGGAACTCCGCCGCCTTGGGTGAAGAAAAGGTGCAATATGCCATAATTCTGGCAAGGTCCTCCGCACAGGTTCCGTGGGAAAGCTGTATGGCATTCCCCTCATCATCCTGAAATGTCTGTGTCGCATCCAGACCATTGGGGGTGATGAACCAGGTATTTTTACATCCTATCTCCCTTGCCTTTTCATTCATCATGGCCGCAAAGCCTTCCATGCTTCCTCCCACGTACTCCGCGATAGCCACGGCAGAGTCATTATGGGACTCCAGCATCAGCGAATACAGCAGATCCCCCAGCTTAAAATGTTCTCCCTGTCTCATGTAAAGCTTTACCTTTGGCATACTTGCTGCATAAGCAGACACCTCCACCATATCCTCCGCAGAAGCATTTTCCAGTGCCAGAATACAGGTCATAATCTTGGTGGTGCTGGCATTTGCCATAAAAGCATCCCCATTCTTGCTGTAAAGCACCCTCCCTGTATCCGCATCCAGCAACACCGCTGCCGTCGCATACAAGGAGGGTTCCTCTGTTGCAGAAGCGGCAATCGGAACAGCCCCCATATACAGAAAAAGAGCAAGCAGCAGACAAATACCTCTTTTCCACCCTTCTATTCTTTTTTTATCAATAAAAAAATACATAGCAGCAACATTCTTTCTTTTCGTTGCTACTATGTATATGTATTTTTACAATACTTATTCTTCCACTGCGTCCGATTGCAGCATTCCGGCCTCTGCCTCTGCCTGCTGTTTGAATTCCTCCACCTGTACAGCAGACAGCTCCGGCAGTTCATCCAGGGATTTTACACCGAAGCAGCGCAAAAACTGCTCTGTAGTTCCAAACAAAAGCGGCCGTCCGGGTGCATCCAGTCTGCCCAACTCCGTTATAAGATCATATTCCAACAGCTTATTGATTGCATGGTCACAGCTGACACCCCTGATACGTTCGATTTCCAATCTGGTCACCGGCTGCTTGTAAGCAATGATAGAAAGGGTTTCCAGAACAGTATCCGTCAGCACCATCTTTTTCGGGGTCTTGGCAATCTTAATCAGGTACTCATACATTTCTGCTTTCGTGGAAAGCTGCACACTGTCTTCCAGCCACAACAGGGAAATCCCCCTGTCTTCCTTTGCATAATTTTCCTGCATCTTAAAAAGTATTTCCTTTACTTCCTTTACACTCATCTCAAGCACTGTTGCCAGCCTGCTTATCTCCACAGAATCTCCCATGGTAAACAGGATGGCCTCCAGCACTGCTTCTGCCTTCTGTCTGTCCATTTTCTTTCCTCTCCACGCCTATCACGGACCTGTCCATGATACCGCATCCATCTTCTTATGCACTTACCGCTTCATTGCTGGTAATGATGATATCATCACAAATATTCTCCTGTACAATACTGATTTTGCCGAGCTTCATCATTTCCAAAATTACCAAAAAGGTCACGATGACCTCCATCTTGCTGTGTTGCTTCTCTAAAAGCTGTCTGAAGCTGAACTGCCTGTGGGACTTCGCATATTCCTCTACATAGACAGTTTTTGCATCCATATCCACTTCGTCTTTTTCAATATTGCCATAATTGCTTCGGATGGGGTCTATTTTGTCCTCTTGTTTCTTTACGATGGATTTGAAAATGTCCTGCAGCTTCTGCAGGTTCATCTCCCCTATCAGTTCTTCATAATTGATAGGCTGCCGGTAGCCCTCCACCTCTTTAGGCAGATGCTGCTCCCTGAAAAGATACCTTCCCGCATCCACCTGTCTGTCCCTAAGTTCAAAGGACATGTATTTGTACATCTTATATTCCAGCAGACGCTGCACCAGTTCCGCCCTGGGGTCTTCCTCTTCCCCTTCTTCGTTAACTTCCTTGGGAAGGAGCATCCGACATTTAATATCCAGAAGAGTGGCTGCCATTACCAGAAATTCGCTCATAACATTCATATCTTCTGTCTGCATCTGCTTAATATAATCCAGATACTGTTCCGTAATCTCCACAATAGGAATATCGTAAATATCAATTTTATTCTTATCAATCAGGTGTAAGAGCAGATCCAACGGGCCCTCGAACACCTCCAGCTTAACAGATATTGCCATTTTTGCCTCCTAATCTTCCTTTACAGCAGGCTTTAAATCAATCACCAAAAGTTCAGCCGGATTGAACAGCCTGATTTTGGGGCTGTGCGTCCCGATGCCTCTGCCCAGAACCATGGCCGACTCGCCTTCTTCAAACAGTCCGCCGTCATACTTGGGGAAAAAGCGAATAGCCGGAGAAACAAATCCGCCCAGAAAAGGAAAACGTATGATACCGCCGTGAACATGGCCGGACAAAACCAGATCAGCTCCCCATTTTGCATATTCGGGGAAATATTCCGGATTATGTGCCAAAAGCACGTCATAGGTGGCTGCATCCTTTTTCCCCAGCAGGCTTTCCATATATCCCGCCGGCATAGGCTTCGTGGTAAATCTGTGGTAATAATCATGGTCTATCTCTAATCCATAAATGGAAATCCCCCTGTCGGGCAGTGTTACATGAGTATTCCGCAGCGGTACAATACCCGTATCCGCAAGTCCTTTTTCAAAACGCTCTCCCATGTCTCCGTATCTGTCCAAAAACAGACTGATTTTCTGTTCATGGTTGCCATAGGCATAATAAACAGGATATTTCTCCTTAATCGCTTTCAAAAAGAGCAGTGTCTTATCAAATTTCTCTCTGGTCTTCGCTGTAATCATATCCCCGGCAATTACCACGGCATCCGGTGCTGCATCATAGATTGCATTCAGCAGTTGTGCATTTTCTCTGCCATACTGATAGTTATGTAAATCTGACAGCATCACAAGCCTGGTGGGCTTCTTAATTGCTTCTGAGGTAAATTCATGTCTTCTCACCACAAAATGATGGGTGTCATACAAAATGACCCACAGTCCCAATACCACCAGTATGGAAAATACCGTACAAACCACTGCAAACATTTAACCGGTTCCTTTCTGATACTGCACACACTTAAAATAGTATATCATACTTTTTTCACATGCACAAATATTGTTACAATAAAAATAAACCAAAAATTTTCAGCAGATAATCCTTATAGACCGCTTCTTCCACACTCTCACCATAAAGTATCGGTACAGTGCCGATTACGGTACCGTTTAATTTATACACGGCTTCCCCTGCCTCATTCCCCTTCGCAACCGGTGCCGGTACCCTTTCGGGCAGACTTATCTCCTTTTCAATCAGATTCAAATCATTTCCCTGGATATCCAGATACTTAAATTCCCCGGCATAGGCTAATGGAACAGTCTCCTGTACGCCGCCCTCTACCGCAAGAGGCGTCAGCGTATCCTTATTTTCGTCCGCATATACCCTGCTCACACTGAAGCCGTAGTTAAGCAGCGCCGCCGCATCCTGAAAGCGTACTTTATAATCCGGTGCTCCCATCACAACGGCAATCAAATCGATACCGTCCTTGGAGGCCGTTGCAGACAGGCAGTATTTTGCCTTATCCGTAGAACCTGTTTTCAGTCCGGTAGCCCACTGATACTGCTTTAGCAGCTTGTTCGTGCTGGATAAGGTAAACTTGCTGCTTCCCTGTGCCGTCACATGGGTAATGTCCTCCATCCAGATTTGAGCATAATGAAAAATTTCCGGATACTTCGTCGTCAGTTCCCTGGACATAATTGCCACATCCTTTGCCGTCGTATAGTGGTTATCGGAATTGGACAGCCCACAGCAATCCTCAAAATGTGTATCCGTCATGCCGAGTTCTGCCGCCTTGTCATTCATCAGCCCCACAAATGCCTCCTCTGAGCCCGCTATGTATTCCGCCACCGCAACAGAAGCATCATTTCCGGAGGACACCGCAATACACTTGATCATCGTATCTAACGTCTGTACCTCCCCTTCCTCCAGAAAAACCTGGGAACCTCCCATGGACTTGGCATAAGCGCTGGTAATCACCTCATCCTCCAGGGCAACCTTCCCTTCCGCCAGCTTTTCAAAGGTAATGAGCAGAGTCATAATTTTGGTGATGCTGGCCGGGCTCCTCCGCTCCGTAGAATTTATCTCATAAATGACCTGACCGGTAGAGGCCTCCATCAGTATGGCTGAAGGTGCATGAATAGATACATTTGCAGACGCCGTAAGACTGCTCTCTGCAATGACAAAAAGCACCAGTAAAAAGGCTGTAAGTCTCTTTTTCATCTTATAAAACAAAAAGCCGCACTTCCCTTATCTCTCTTTACATAAAGATATGGGAATGCGGCCCTTTATATTACCTGTTTTCCATCAATACCATCTGGCCTTAAAGCTCCTGTATCGTTCCACAATCGCTTCCTTAGGTTTGTTCAGATCCACCTTAAAGGCTCTTAAGAGCTGAATTATGTAATCAACCAGTACAATTAACAGTATCACCGTGATGATACGCCTGCCCATTTCAAAATCAAAGCTGTCAATCATCCGGTAAATCTGTGCGTGCAGGAAGCAGATGATACCCACTGCATAAAAGCCCCATGCAACTGTACTTTCCAGGCAGATGATACCCTGGTAATTAAATGGCTTTTCATTATAGTCCCACCACAATTCACCGAACAGCCGTATCATCATCTTTCCAACCAAAAACTCAAAAAACGTAGCTGTTACAGCCCCTGTCAGATACAAGAGCACATAATGTTTTCTAAGGGGACTTAAGATAAGATAGCCCGCTACTGCGCCAAATCCATAGATAGGGCAAAACGGACTTTTGGCAAATCCTCTGTTCGTGAGCTTACGATTACAGAATGACATGTAAATAGACTCCACAAGCCATCCCAACATACTGTAGATTACAAACGCTGCCAGAAGATGATAGACATCCGTTCCAAACAACTTCATCGTCCACATAATATTTCCCTCTCCTCATATGCAGTAAATCTACTGCGTCACTTCCTCCTTCGTAAATCCCTAAATAACAGAAGTCCCGGATCAAATAGACCAAGGACTTGCTGATTAGTATTAGTTATATTTACGTTTTCTTGCTGCTTCAGATTTCTTTTTACGTCTTACACTCGGCTTCTCGTAATGCTCTCTCTTGCGGATCTCCTGCTGGATACCTGCTTTCGCACAACTTCTCTTGAAACGACGTAAAGCGCTATCTAAAGTCTCGTTTTCTTTTACGATTACGTTTGACATGATTACACCTGACCTCCCTTCAGTCCCTTCAAGCATCTCGACTGATATGGGTTAATATATGTACACGCAAGCCAATACAACTGCACCAATTCGCATGCACAATTAACATTATAACATAAAATCATTCGTCGTCAACTATTTTTTTAAATTTATGGTGAAAAATAGTTTACAGCATTCCTTCCAGCACCTTCTCAGCTTCTGCAATTGCTGCAGGAATGCCTGCAGGGTTCTTGCCACCGGCCTGGGCCATATTGGGTCTGCCGCCGCCACCGCCGCCTACTAAAGCTGCAATGCCCTTGATCAGGTTGCCTGCATGGGCGCCCTTTGCTGCTGCACCGTCCGTTGCCATGGCAACCATGTTGACTTTGTCGCCATTTGCAGAAAGAAGCACTACTACGCCCTCACCCAGCTTCTCTTTTAAGGAGTCGCCCAAATCGCGCAGTCCGTTCATATCTACATTTTCCACGCTGGAAGCAAGAAGCTTCACACCCTTTACTTCCTTTACCTGATCCATGACATCACCCAGGGCTTCCTTGGCTGCCTTGGCTTTCAGGGATTCGTTTTCGCTCTGTAAGCTCTTCAGCTCTGCATTCATATGCTCCAGACGCTCCAGCAAGGTAGCAGGCGTTGCCTTGACAGTCTTTGCCGCCTTTTCAAGATTGTCCTCCATTGCTTTGTAATAAGCCATCACATTGGCACCGGTAATGGCCTCGATTCTTCTGATACCGGCAGCCACACCGCTCTCGGACAGTATCTTAAAGAACTGGATATCTCCGGTATTCTTTACATGGGTACCGCCACAAAGTTCTACGGAGAAGTCTCCCATGGATACGACACGTACCGTATCGCCGTACTTTTCACCGAAAAGTGCCATGGCACCTGTCTTCTTCGCCTCTTCAAGAGACATCACCTTCGTATCTACCAAAAGCTTCTCTGCTATCTGCTCATTTACAATATCTTCTACTCTGGCAATTTCCTCTGCCGTCATAGCACCGCTGTGACTGAAGTCAAAACGGGTACGGCTGCCATCCTGATAAGATCCCTGCTGCTCCACATGGTCTCCCAACACAATCTGAAGTGCTTTCTGCAGCAAGTGTGTTGCACTGTGGTTCCTGCAGGTATTGGTACGGTTTGTGGTATCCACCTTCAGTGTTACGGTATCGCCCACCTTAAGTTCTCCGGAAACTACCGTTCCTACATGGCCAATTCTGCCACCGCCGAGCTTCACCGTATCTTCTACCTTGAACTCTCCGTTCCCGGTACGAATTACACCGGTATCACCCTGCTGACCACCCATAGTTGCATAGAAGGGGGTCAAAGGAACAATCACGGTTCCCTGTTCACCGGCAGACAATACCGACTTAATCTCAGAAGCATCTGCCAGGGCCGTAATCGTGCTCTCCCCTGTCAGAGACTCATAACCATTGAATTCGCTTATAATAGAAGCGTCCAGACTATCGTACAGACTATCGTTCCCCACGGAAAGCTTTGCGGAGAAATTCTGGTTTTCTCTTGCCTTCTGCTTCTGAGCCTCCATGGCCTCAGCAAAACCTGCCTCGTCCACGCTTAAGCCCTCCTCGCCAGCCAGTTCCACGGTCAGCTCAAGCGGGAATCCGAAGGTATCATACAGATAAAATGCGGACTTGCCATCGATTTCCTGCTCCTTACCGGCACGCTTGCTATCCAGAATCTTTTGTAATTCTTTCATGCCATTTTCCAGTGTACTCTCAAAACGGTCGATTTCCTTCTGCAGTTCATTCTTGATAAATTCACGATTTTTCACAAGCAATGGATAGGACTCTGCATAAATCTGATCAATATAGGTCATGGCAATATGAAGCAGATTCTCCGTAGAAAGATTCAAAACCCTTCCGTGGCGCACTGCACGACGTATCAGACGTCTCAGTACGTAGCCCGCTCCTGCATTGGAAGGAACCAGTCTGGCCTCATCTCCAATCAGCATCACGCTGGTACGGATATGGTCTGCCACGATACGCATAGATCTTGTAAGCTTCTCATCACTGCCGTACTGTATGCCGGATGCCGTTTCAATATAAGCGATAACCGGTGCAAAAAGGTCAATCTTATACACGTCATGGGTGCCATTTAAGAAAGCAAGATTACGCTCCAGCCCCCAGCCGGTATCCACGTTTTTCTGCTTTAATGTCGTGAGATGTCCGTCATGATGCTTCTCGTACTGCATGAACACATCATTGCCAAGCTCTGTATACTTACCGCAGTGACAGCCCGGACGACAGTCAGGACCACATGCAGGCTTGTCCGCAATATAAAACATCTCGCTGTCAGGACCGCAGGGACCGTATTCCAGCCCCCACCAGTTATCATCTGCAGGCAGATAATAGATATTCTCTCTCTTAAAACCGGATTCTACACGGTATTCAGCAGTCTCATTGTCTCTCGGCGCATTCTCATCCCCCTCAAAAACAGTGGCTGCAAGATGATCCGCATCAAAACCAAAAACCTCTGTCAAAAGCTCATAGCTCCACTGGCAGCGCTCTTTCTTAAAATAGCTGCCAAGGCTCCAGCTTCCCATCATCTCAAAAAAGGTCACATGGCTTTCATCGCCTACTGAATCAATATCATTGGTGCGGACGCATCCCTGCACATTGCACAGCTTGTCGCCCAAAGGATGCTTTTGCCCCAGCAGATAAGGCATCAGGGGCTGCATACCGGCCACATTGAACAGCACGCCGGTGGAGCCGTCTGATACCAGTGAAACTGCTCCTACATCCACATGTCCGCGCTCTGTATAAAACTGTATCCATTTTTTTCTCAATTCATTCGAAGTAAATTGTTTCATTACCAAAGTTCCTCCCGCTTAAAAATCAAATTTATCCGCAAAATAAGCATCTAAATCGGCGATAGCAACTCGCTCCTGCTCCATGGAGTCGCGGAAACGAACGGTTACGCAGCCGTCTGTCTCAGAATCGAAGTCGTAGGTGATGCAGAACGGTGTACCGATTTCATCCTGACGACGATATCTCTTGCCGATAGCGCCTCTGTCGTCAAATTCACAATTATACTTCTTGGACAACTGAGCAAAAATCTTCTCAGCACCCTCGTTCAGCTTCTTGGAGAGAGGCAACACACCAATCTTAACGGGAGCCAGTGCAGGATGGAAATGCAGTACGGTACGCACATCGCCGCCCTCTAACTCCTCTTCGTCATAAGCTGCACAAAGGAAAGCCAGAACCACACGGTCAGCACCCAGGGAAGGCTCGATGACATAAGGTATGTACTTTTCATTTTTGGTATCGTCAAAGTACGTCATATCCTGGCCGGAGGTGTTCTGATGCTGCGTCAGATCATAATCTGTTCTGTCAGCAATACCCCACAGTTCGCCCCAACCAAAGGGGAATAAGAACTCGATATCGGTAGTGCCCTTGCTGTAGAAGCAAAGCTCCTCAGGGCTGTGGTCACGCAGACGCATCTCATCCTCTTTCATGCCAAGGCTCAAGAGCCAGTCACGGCAGAAGGCTCTCCAGTACTGGAACCATTCCAGATCGGTGCCCGGCTCACAGAAGAACTCCAGCTCCATCTGTTCAAATTCTCTGGTACGGAAGGTAAAGTTACCGGGCGTAATCTCATTACGGAAGG
>JBJFCM010000136.1:0-2191 GCA_051888955.1 Lachnospiraceae bacterium
TTTTTTTGTGAGAACGATTGTTCCGGAGCGTATCCGGATGTTACCGCTCTTTATCTTTTTGTTTGCAGTAGTGGTGGAATTTTTGCAGTATATCCATATTGTAGAGAGGCTTGGGGTGCAGAATAATGCTTTTTTGCGTACCCTGATTGGTGGAACCTTTGACTGGAAGGATATATTCTGCTATCTGGTGGGTTGTGCAATTCTTTTGATTATGGAAGTGAAAATGTATGGCCTTGCAAACTGTGATAAGGCAGATTGAGAGGAATTTGTAATGAATCAGAAAATGAGTGTAAATGGAAAAGAGTATAGGGTGATTAAGCTCCTCGGAAAAGGAAAGGGCGGCTATTCCTATCTGGTGGAAGATGGTGTCCAAAAGTACGTGCTGAAGCAGATACACCATGAGCCATGTGACTATTATCAGTTTGGCAATAAAATCGAAGCGGAGATAAACGATTATAAGAGATTAAAGGAAATCGGAATCAGAATCCCAAAGATGCTTGCTGTGGATGTTGATAATGAGCGTATTTTGAAGGAGTACATAGAGGGAGATACCATCTATGACCTGGTGCTGCAGGAGGAGATGAAGGATGATTACATAGCGCAGGTAAAGGCTATGTGTGCGCTGCTATACGCGGCTAAGACCAATATTGATTATTTTCCCACGAATTTCGTGGTGCAGGACGGCATAATCTACTATATCGACTTTGAATGCAATAACTATATGGACGAGTGGAATTTTGAAAACTGGGGCAGCAGGTATTGGGCCAAGACACCTGAGTTTTTACAGTATGTGCAGGAACATTCCTAGGAGAGCTTTTCGGCTATGAAAGAAATCAAGGTAGTAATCGGGAAAAATTTCGGTGATGAATATTTCTATAAACCGGTTGTCCCCTTGTCTCCGTTGAGTATCCGGTTTCTGTCCGACCCCTGCACAGTTACGATTCGTCCCGTACGGTCATAATAGGTCAGCAGGTCGGAGTTTTTTGCGAGCGTTGGGGCTTCGCTTGATGCAGTGTCCTCCATGGGGGAGGTCTTCTCAGTCAGAGTAGCTTCTTCTAAAGAGGATGTTTCTTGTGTCAGTAAAGCCTCATAAGCATCTGTGTCCCTTATGATAGTAGCTGACGGTGTCACTAAATCGCCTTCTTCTGTCTGTTCATTCTGCCCCTGCCCATCGTCGTTCCAGAATTTGCTGATGGACTGCGCGATACTTTGCCATACGGAAGTAATCTTTTGTAGTATGCTTCCTAAAAAAGAACGCAGATGAAAGGCGGAACCGTCCGTTTCCTCCACAGCATCATTGGGTTTTTTGGCTGTCTGCTGTGCGGAGGTTTGGTTTTTCCCGGCGGCCTGTCCGGAAAGCTCCAGCAGGACGCCCTGCTCTTTCAGTTCGTCTATTTTTTCCTTCTCATCTTTGGGCTCCTCATATGCTAAGGAAAATTTTTCACCGTTCCCGGTCAAGTTAGTGGAACTGCTGTCCACCTTTGGGTATTCAGGAAATCCTATATTACGAATCGGGTCCATATGCTACAATCCTTTCGTACTGTGGCGCCTCCAGGCTAATTTTACAGGAAAATGCAATGAGGTTTTACAAGAATGCTTAAAAATGTTATATCATATTTTGAGAGGGAATGATATACTTATTATAAAAAGGAGCTTGTATTATATGGTAGATGTAAAGGGAAAGTGGGCGCTGATTACAGGTGCGGCGCGAGGGATTGGATATCTTTCTGCAAGATTCATGGCGGGGCAGGGCTGTAATCTGATACTGCACAGCAGGGACTTAGGCCATACGGAAAAAGTACTGGCTGAGGTCAGAGCAATGGGCGTGGAGGCCTATGCGGTTGCCGCGGAGCTTTCCAAGCCGGATAGCGTACAGGCCATGCTTCATGAAATCGACAGCAGGGGGACACAGGTGGATATCGTTCTTAACAATGCGGGGATGCAAATTGCCTATCGCACGGATTATTTTAAAACGCCTGTTTTGGACTACACAGAGAGCTTTCAGATCAATACGATTGCTCCTGCAATGATTTGCTATCATTTTATGCCGAAGATGATAGAGCGGGGCTTCGGAAGAATTGTCAACACCACGAGCGGTATCCGGCTTGAGCCTGAACAGGCAGGCTATTCCGCAAGTAAGGCAGCGCTGGATAAAATCACGATAGATTTAGGCTCCAAGGTGGAGGGCACG
>JBJFCM010000137.1:0-2190 GCA_051888955.1 Lachnospiraceae bacterium
TTCGAATCTTGTCACTCCGATTAAAAAAGTCCAGTATTTACTGGACTTTTTTATTTTCGTGTTGTATTTCATGTTGCTTAGACCGTTGAATTTCACTTTAAGAGAACATATGAATAGTGATAATTTCAAGAAGGATATCATGCCAGAACAGGAGCCACCATATGCGATATGTAAAACCCTATTATTACGACAAGTTTCAATGTATTGCTGACAAATGTCCGGATACCTGCTGCGCAGGCTGGCAGATTGTAATTGACGATGAGTCTTTGGAACGGTATGCGGAGAGCAGGGATGCCTTTGGCGTACGTCTGCAAAATTCTGTTGACTGGCAGGAAGGCTGCTTTTTGCAGTACCATGGTCGGTGTGCGATGCTGAATGAACAGAACTTATGTGATCTGGTGATAGAAAAGGGAGAAGAATGGCTGTGTGATACATGTGACCGTTATCCGAGACATATAGAAGAATTTGACGGTGTGCGTGAAATGTCCCTGTCCCTGTCCTGCCCGGTTGCGGCGGAAATGATGCTGCAGAGTGAAGAGCCGGTTCGTTTTCTGATAGAAGAGGATGAAGTAGCTGATCCATTGGAGGATGAATTTGAGGATTTTGATTTCCTACTGTTTACGCAGCTTGAGGATGCAAGAGGTATATTATTTTCTATTGTACAGAACAGGAAGATTTCCATAGAACTGCGGATGGCCGCCATCATGAAATTTGCAAGAAAAATGCAGGAGTGCGTAGATGAGGAACGGCTGTTTGACATGGATGATGTGCTTAAGCAATATGCAGAGTCCCAATATACGCAGGAAAGAAATACAGAGAGAAGGCCTTTGGAAGAGGTTTCTTCATCTGAAATACCAAGCGGGGAGAAAAGGTTTCTTCGGTTAAAAGAAAGTTTTGGTATCTTTCATAAACTGGAGCATTTACGGGAGGATTGGACAGAAGTCATTACAGGGACAGAGAAGGCCTTATATGCAGGAGGATACGACCAATATTCCCATATATACGACGATTTCTACAGCCAATTTGTAGCAGGAATTGGTGAAAAAAAGTGGGAAATTTTTCCGGAGCAGATTTTAATGTTCTTTCTCTATACTTACTTTTGTGGAGCAGTTTATGATGACTGTATATACAGCAAGGTAGCAATGGCTGTGTTTTCTGCCTGTTATATTCAGGAATTTATCATGGGTGGCTGGTATCTGGCGGACAAGCAGTTTTCCATACAGGAATGCACCCGCCTCGCTTACAGGTATGCAAGAGAAGTGGAGCATTCCGATGAAAATCTAAATCTGCTAGAAGAATGGCTGATGGAAAAGATGTGACGGACTATTGATATACCTGAATGGATTTTAAAATGACTTCCTCCCGTGCGGCTGTAATCTGCACTTGTATTTGGAAAATGGTGTCACCGGTATCATTTTGCAGGGGATTCTGTTCTGCAAAGGGGTCCTGGAGCTGGCAGATTTTTTTGTTGCCGATACAGGTTCCCTGATAAATAGGGAACTGGCTTCCGCTTGAAAAATCTGCCGTAATGTGGAAGCTTTCCACACGCTGTCCCTGTGCAATGTCTTCCTGCAAAACCACATATTTTATGGCATTTACGGGTTTTTCAAAAATAATGTTATAAACAGGCTGTGTAGGTGGCGCAGCGTTTTCTTTTTCTATTTTGACAGCAATCTCATTTCCGAATTCGGCATCCAGCAACTTCCTCAGTTCCTTTAAGCGCCGGACATCCCTTTCATCAATCAGTCCGTCCGTGGTGGGCGGAAGATTTAAATGAAAGCAGGCATTGGCACCTACGCTGGTCAGATAAGTCTTGAACAAGCGCTCCACGGAATGAGGCTCTTCTTCTTTGTGCCAGAACCAGCCGGGGCGGATGGACATATTGATTTCAGCCGGGGTAAAAACCAGTCCCTTGGAATACAGAATATTTGCCAGGGTGCCCAGTTCCTTTTCTGTATTGTATATCCAGGATAAATCACCCTTATCTGCCATGGGGCCGGGGCCGGTCTGTACTCTGCTGTAGCGGCACAATTCAGAAGGAACCACTGCCCATTCTGCGTGGCGGGCAGTGCCGGCTTCATTACCGCACCAGCGGATGTCAGGACCAAAGTCATTGAATATCAGGGCATTGGGCTGGTATTTGTGTATCAACTCGAAGTAGCGGGGAAAATCATAGACCTGTTTCTTGCC
>JBJFCM010000138.1:0-2185 GCA_051888955.1 Lachnospiraceae bacterium
AAGGAATCAACAGGTTGCTGCTACAGGTATGTCTGGTACACCATAACGGGAGACCGGATTTATTTAAGAAGGGTGCCAAGAAGTATACGGATGAGCAGCTGCGAGCCATTATCCACGATGAGGAAAAGCCGATTTTTGTAGCGGTGGATGAGAAGGAAAATCTGTTGGGTTATGCATTTTGTGTCTTTCAAAGACACGGGGACAGCAATATTTTTACCCCAATATCTACGCTGTACATTGACGATTTATGTGTGGATGAAACCATCCGCGGGCAGCACATCGGTAAAAGGCTCTATGAAGCGGTGCTTTGCTTTGCAAAGGAGCAGGGCTGCTATAATGTAACCTTAAATGTGTGGAGCTGCAATGAAAGCGCCATGAAGTTCTACGAAGCATGTGGGCTGAAGCCCCAGAAGGTGGGAATGGAAGTAATTCTGTAATAAGGTTGCGCAAAGAGACCATTTCTGATACAATAGGCAAGGACTTTACGAAAGCTAATTGAAAGATACGTTGGAGGAACCTGATACAATGGATGAAAAGGAATATATGTACACTCCGCCTCAGGAGCTACAGAAATACTTAAATGCCTGTGTGACAAAAGCGAACAATCCGGTATGGCGCACCCTGCTGTTGGGTGTCATGGCGGGAGCCTTTATCAGTCTTGGGGCAGTCGGCAGCAGCGTTTCCATGTATGGAATCGCCAATACCGGCGTTTCCAGGACGTTGGGAGCAGTTGTATTCCCTATCGGACTGATGCTGATCATCCTGATAGGCGGTGAGCTCTTTACCGGTGACTGCATGATGATTACCGGTGTCTGGGATAAAAAATATTCGGTACTTACCCTGATAAAGAGCCTGGCACTGGTGTGGGTGAGCAATCTGGCAGGAGCCCTTTTAATTGCGATACTGACA
Organism: Lachnospiraceae bacterium; assembly: GCA_051888955.1. Lineage (GTDB taxonomy): Bacteria > Bacillota > Clostridia > Lachnospirales > Lachnospiraceae > Acetatifactor. The sequence goes on from JBJFCM010000138.1 coordinate 910, forward strand.
GTAAACAGTGGACAGTTTGCTTTTTCGGACAATGCCCTTGGTGCGGCGGTCATCAAGACGGCAATGGGAAAAGTGAATATATCGTTTGGTACTGCTTTTATCTCCGGTATTCTGTGTAATATTTTAGTATGCGCTGCCGTATTTATGGCAACGGGAGCCAAGGATGCCGGCGGAAAGATATGGAGCATTTTCTTCCCGATTTTTGTATTTGTAATCTGTGGCTTTGAACACTGTGTGGCAAATATGTACTATCTGTCAGCCGGTATCTTCGCAGCAGGCAAGGCAGATTATGCAGCGAAGGCTATGGAGCTTTACGGCTATACGACAGAGCAGCTTGCTTCCCTAAACTGGGGCAGCATGTTCCTTAACAATCTGCTGCCGGTTACTTTGGGAAATATCGTAGGCGGTATGGTGTTTGTAAGCCTTCCGGTTTATCTGCTGTACAGAAAAAAAGCGGCTTGATGCCGATAGGAAAAGAAGAGCTGTTGCAGGATTTGTAAGGAATCACTTTGCAACAGCTTTTTTATGTAGAGATAATTTGATAAACGTGCAACTTACCCGTTCTGCGTGCAACTCATCCTTCGTTTTATGGGAAGAAGCCTTTCTTTGTGATAGGATTGTGCTATCACAAAGAAGGAGGAATTATAGTATGGAAACCGGAATATGGTTTGTGGCAGCAGGTGCGGAGCTTTTTATTTTAATTTGGTCTTTTGTAAAAGGGTGCAGGCATGACAAGGAAAAAGAGGTTGTACGGATTTTAGGCCTGCTACTGGTTTTGCTATTGGCAATTATTGGCGTATTGCAGGGGCTTTCCAAATATATGTTATTTATTGGGGTCCTGGCCATACAGTTATTGTGGAACGGACTGTTTCTCATAAGGAGAAAAGAGAGAGCCTTTAAAAAGGGAAAAATGTTTACAGCTTCCTTGGGCTGCTGCCTTTTGTATGGGATTTGTCTGATACCTGCGTTTCTGTTTCCCCAGTATAAGGAGCCGGCGGTGACGGGGCCTTACGAAGTGGAAATGGCAGAGTATACCTGGGTGGATGAGAACCGCCTGGAAACCTTTGCTGATACGGGGGAAAACAGAGCCCTTACTGTAAAGTTCTGGTATCCTGCGGAGGAAGGCAGCTATCCGTTAGTGGTATTCTCCCATGGTGCGTTCGGTATCATTGACAGTAACTATTCTACCTGTATAGAGCTGGCTTCTAACGGTTATGTGGTGGCAAGTATCGGACATCCTTACCATGCCATGTATGTAAAGGATGTGAATGGTAAG
>JBJFCM010000139.1:0-2183 GCA_051888955.1 Lachnospiraceae bacterium
TAATCCCCTTTTTCATATTCTACCATGCCGGCGGCTGCCCGCTGCATCAGGGAGCGCAGGTCTGTGTTTTCCAGCTTTTCTGCTTTTGCCGCAAAGCCTTCTATGACGGCAGGGTCCGTTGCCGCAAACAGTTCCCTGTTGGTGGAACCGGACACATTTACCGTATATACGCTGTCAAAGACGTTAGCAATGGTATCCGACAGGTACTGGTTGATGTTGCCTTCCTTTTCTGTGTGCATGTTCATATTGACTACCATGACACCGTCATCCTTCAGATGTTCCCGCACCAGTGTGAAGAACTCCAGAGAGGACATCTGAAAAGGTATGGTAATGTCCTGATAGGCATCCACCATAATCACATCATATTTTTCATCGATGGCGTTCAGATATGCCCTGCCATCATAGGTTGTGACAGTAATGTCAGAAGGTAAATCAAAATACTGCTCTGCCAGATTCGTGATTTTCTGGTCGATTTCTACGCCTTCTATGGCCACATCCCCAAAATACTGCCTGCATTGCCTGGCAAAGGTCCCGGTTCCCATGCCCAGGATAAGCACCTTCGCATCTTCCTTTTCTGACAGTCCTATCATGACAGGCGCGGCCAGCGCATAATCATAATACATCCCCGTCAGGGAGTCATCCTTTTTCATAATGGACTGTACGCCAAAGAGGACATTGGTGGAAAGAATGACACTATCCTCATCCTCTTTTACCTGCAAATAATTATAAATGGACTCTCCTTCAAACAGAAGGTCATCCTCCCAGAAAGCAAAACGGTTCCGGGCCCCCATTACACAGCAAATCAGAAACAGTACGATTCCTAACCCACAGGAAACCTTATTTTTTCTTGAACCGCTAAATTTTGTGCTGATAAAATAAATCAGTCCCAGCACCAGCAGAATCCCGGCAAAGATCAGGAAAGTGACGGATGTGCCCACCGCCGGAATGGTGACAAAGGTAGGCACAAAGGTCCCGATGATACTGCCGATGGTATTGAATGCGCCCAGTGTACCCACCGTCCGACCGCTGTCATCCAGACTGTCCACGGTATATTTGACCAGGGAAGGCGTTACCGTTCCCAGCAGAAACAGGGGAAATACAAAGATAATCATGCAGGCAAGAAACGCTGCCCAAATCAGAAAATTGTTATTGACGGCAAGTATCAGAACACCCGATATACCCAGGATAATATACTTTCCTAGAAAGGGGATGGCGGCTATCCAGATTGCCGCAATAATCATGCGCATGTAGAGCTTATCGGGATTGGGGTTCTTGTCTGCACTTTTCCCTCCCCACACATTGCCAAGCGCCATGGCTATCATAATCGTGCCGATGATGATGGTCCAGACAATCTGGGAGGAACTGAAATAGGGAGCAAGCAGACGGCTCGCTCCCAACTCCACTGCCATGACAGACATACCTGCAAAAAACTCTGTCATATACAGGTAATATTTATTTTTTAAAATCTTCTTTGTCTCCATATGATACCTCTTTCTGCGCGGTAGTTTCTTACGCTTCTCTTATATAGTATCAAATGAAGTATGCTTTATGTCAAGTTCTTTCCTAACGGACTTATCTCAACATCTCTGCTCCGCACACTCACAGGACTTCACAGAAACCGACATCACCTTCTGCCCATCTACGTATCCGCAGGCATTCAGTCCTGCCCGGATAATGGCATTCAGCTCCTTCGCAGACAGGTGACGCACAGTTCCGTCATCCAGTGTGATGGAACAGGCATTTTCTATAATACAGTTTTCCGAACAGGCTACCTTATACATGTTCTTGCGGCTGATAGCACCGATTTCCTCCAAGAGGTTTACCATACGATAGACTGTAGCAGTTCCCAGCCGGTCATCCTTCTTTGCCGCTTTGTAGAAAATTTCCTTGCAGCTGGAACATTCATCCTCCAGGATGACATCTATCAGTCGCAGGCGCTGCTTCGTAATCCTGCAGCCCCTTTCCTTCAGACGTGCGACAATCATATCCCGCTGCATCTGCGTGCTTTGGTAACCTGCCCGTTCTTTAACGCCCACAGTGTCCTCCACAATGGCTGCAATCGCCACCGCACTGAATGGACTTTCCATTTTTCTTGTCCCGGATCATGCCCCTTACCACCAGGGCCACGATTCCGACCAACACTGCCAAAACTACTACAGTTCCCATACTGCCTCCTTCTATAC
>JBJFCM010000140.1:0-9623 GCA_051888955.1 Lachnospiraceae bacterium
AGTTCTGATTCGAATAGCAAAATTCATTCTTAGTAACACAAATCCGAAAAGGGACTTAATTATTAAATTTTTGGCAGTTATTGACGCGGGGACATTTCCTGCGTATACTGATATTGTAAGAATAAGGGCTAGTCAAGGTTTCGACAGGGGTCTTGCAGCTGGAGAAGCTATCCGCAGGCGATGCGTCAAATCGCAAATTAAATATAAACGCTGAAGATAATTTAGCATACGCTGCCTAATGGCAGCTGTCCGCTCTAAAGCACTCACACTCTAGAATCCGGGCATCGACTATGTGAGAAACGACGGGACCTAAGCTTTGCAGTCTCGGGCGTATCATGAAGCTACTGAATATGGCAGGCTGTCAGTTTCCTGTCATAGGAGGGAATGGGCGTAAGCCGCGATAACTGACTATGATAGTAGAAGGACAGGGAATGGGCTTTTGGACATGGGTTCGACTCCCATCTAGTCCATTGAAAAAGGGAAAGGTGAACAGTTTTGTTCCTCTTTCCTTTTTGCTTTTCTGTATTTCCTTTTGTTGCAAAATTAAGTATAATGGAAGAAACTGCAAATGGAAAACGGTAATGGAGCGGATACGAAATGCAGAAGCACAGAAACGAGAAAATAATTCTTTTGACAGCGGTAATCGGCAGTCTGCTGTTGTTTGCAGGCTGTGGAAAAGTTGAAGAAGAAAAGGATACGCTTGTTATTGTAGAAAATAATGTGGATGAGCCGGTGTACGATCTGGCGGTGGCTGTTATAGATGACGTTATCCGCACAGAGAGTATTAAGTGTACCTACAAACAGGTGAATGACCAGGAAGTCAGTTTTGATTTAAGCGGAAAAGTGGTATCAGTTGTTTATGTAAAAAGTGGGGATGCGGTAGAAAAGGGACAACTGCTGGCAGAGCTTACGGACGAAGGGATAGAGGAAGAAATAGAGCAGCTTACCTATAATATTGCCCGCAATCAGCTCTTATATGATCAGTGTCTGATAAATGAAGTAAATGATCTGGAGGGAAGGCGGCTGCGCTATACCTATCAATCCGGATGGACAACGGAAGAGAAGGAAAGCTGCGAGCAGGATCTTGCGGAGATACAGAGAACCTACCAATATTTGCAGGAGGACTATCAGGATGCCATCTATGCGGACAATCTGCGCTTAGAGGAGTTGCAGAAAGAACTGGCCCAGGGCCGCATCTATGCGGACATGGACGGAACGGTTTCTTATGTGAAGATGGACTTGGAAGGAAGTACATCTGTAAAAGGGGAAACGGTTATTCGAATCATTGACGGTTCCGAATGTGTATTTGAAACGGATAGTACAGAGTATGCAGAATATTTTACTGCAGATACGAGGGCCGATTTTCTGATTGTAACATCGAGTGGTGTCAAGCAGTGCGTGCTTGTCCCTTTTCAGATGGAAGCCTGGGGTGAAAAAATGTATTTCCAGTTATCAGAGGACAGCGAAGGCTTAAATGTAGGAGTGGGAAGCGCCGGAACCATGAGGGTGGTGCTGGAACAGAAGGAGCAGGTGCTGACAGTACCCCGCCGTGCGGTACATGTGGCAGACGGAAAGACCTACGTTTATGTAACCGGTGATGACGATATGCGGGAGGTCAGATGGGTGGAAACCGGACTTTCCGGTGACGGCAATGTGGAAATACTATCAGGGCTTACAGAAGGAGAAAAAGTAATCTTAAAATGAGAAAGATATTGCGAAAAGGATTATTGTTTCAATTGAGCCTCCTGCTTGTACTATGCGGCTGTGGCAGCGGGGATGTGAAGGATGTGGGTGCTGATATTGTCCTTTTGGATCCACCCGGCGCTGTTTCCGATTATGAAACAGCAGCTTACAGGAACCTGTATGACGCAGAAGTCTTTTCAGCAGGCGTGTTTCCGGCGGTGAGGGAATATGCCTATGATGATGGACAGATATTCTCCTGTTATGGGGCCTTGCCGGGAGAGACAGTGCAAAAGGGAGATGTTCTGCAAAGCGCAGATTTTGAATCCATTGATGAGCAGATAGCGGACATGGAAGAAAAGCTTGCCGATATGGAAGAGGAATATGCCGAATACGTGGAGGAGATGCAGGAGCAGATAGCAGAGGCTGAAGAAAACACAGCGCTTTGCAAGGAGGTGCTGGATGAGTATAACGAAAGCAGTTCCCGGTATTTTAGGGTAGAGGGCCAGTATAAGATGGCTGTGTATCAGGAAGAGGGCTTAAAACAGCAGCTTCTGCAGAAACAACAGTTGTATGAATTGGATTATGCCTACGAGGAGGCACAGCTACAGTCGCTGAAAGAGGAGCGAAGAGAAGGAATCCTCCGTGCCAAGGAGGACGGCACCGTTGTGGCGACCGGTTTCTACAGCAGTGGTGATTGGGTGGAAGAGAAGGTATCGGTGGCTGCAGTTGCTGATTTGGAACAGAAAATCATTAAGAGTGAGTATGTCAGCCCGGCTCAGGCTGCAAAAGCGGAGGAAATGTATGCCTGTATTGACGGCAGAAAGTATGAAATCGTCTATCAGCCTCTGGAAACAGGGGAGTACGCAGCCCTGACGGAGCAGGGGGCAGAACTTTACTCCACTTTTCTGCTTTTGGGAGATACAGGGGAGATAGAAACAGGTGACTATGCTGTTGTCGTATTGCTGTACAACAGCAGGGAGGAGGTTGTTTCTGTTTCCAGAGAGGCCATTCACCGGGATGGGAACGGTGCCTTCGTTTATCTGTACCGGGATGGAGAAAGCGTTTATACCTCTGTAAAGACAGGAATGAGTGATGGTGTGTATACGGAAATTGTTTCCGGTCTGTCAGCAGGGGATCAGGTGTTGGTGGAACAGAACATGGAATATGGGGACAGAACGACCCAGGTGGAACGCAGTGATTTTTCGGATGCTTTTGGAGGGAGAGGGTATCTGTATTATCCTTCCGTGACTCTTGTGCGCAATGAGGTAAACTATGGTACGGTTTATTTTTTAGAGAGAAAGGTGAGCCTGTATCAGCATGTGGAAAAGGGAGATGTGATTGCTACCGTACGTGTGGAGAAAGAGGAATCGGAGCTGGTGCGCGTGCAGACCGAACTAACGCGTGCAGAAGAGAGGCTTGCGGACTACAAGCTTCTTTGGGAGGAATACGAGCAGAGCCGTGACGTGGAAAATGCGACCAGTGACGAGAGAAAGCTGTATGAGAGCAAGCGGAAGGCCTATGAAAAAGAGGTAGAAAACAGGCAGGAAGCTATTGAAGAATTGCGGCAGACGCTGGAAGAGATGCAGAGCGACTTCTCTACAAAAGAAATTGTGGCGCAGGTAAGCGGCATTATTACATGGGTCTGTGATTACCGGGCAGAGGACATCCTTTCGAAGGACAGCCATATTGCGAGCATTGCGGATGAGGACACCTGCTACATTTTGGTGGAAAACACGGGACAGATGTTAAATATCGGCACACAGGCAGATATCTCTTATAAGGATGCGCAGGGGGATACCTGCCAGGCGCAGGGCACGGTGGCAACGGTGTCCAATGCCGGTGTGAGCCCTGACCTTCGGGCGGATTATGCATTGATAAAAGTGGAGCAGGCACCGGAGGAAATGACAGCTACGGTGGTAACAGAGGACGGCAGTTTTAACAGGAGAGCCTTCAGCGTGGCAGCGGTGGTAAGAGAAATGGACGATGTACTGCTAGTGCCTAATGCAGCGGTCACGGAACGAAACGGCCACACCTATGTCAATGTAGTGCAGGAGGATGGAAGTGTTGTGGCCAGAAGCTTTATCGCCGGAGGAAGCGATATGGAATATTACTGGGTGATAGATGGACTTGAGGAAGGAATGAAACTATGCTACAAATAACACTGTTAAAATTATGGCATAAGAAGTGGATGTTTTTTTGCCTGCTTTTAGGCAGTGTACTTCTGATTGCTACAGTAGTCAGCTTTCCTCTGTATAAAAAGGCCGCATTTGATGATATGTTGCACGAGGAATTCCGTGATTATCTGGTCACGGAGGGCGAATGGCCCACGCTCAATGAACTGACGATTACGGCAAAGAAAGATAAAGAGGATGTATCTATTGCAGATATGGAAGCTTTTGTGGGCAGTCTGAATGAAAGGCTGGGCGTGACACAGAAGGCGACTTATTATTACTATGCGCTTCCGAAAGCCAAGGTAACCTCCCTGATGAACCGGGAGGACTTGGGTGAGATATCCTTAAGAATCGGTTATCTTTCTGCTCTGCCGGAGCATATAGAGTTGTATGGCGGGGAACTGTATTCGGAGGATGGACTGGCGGAGGATGGCAGTATTGAGGTGCTGATCAGCCAGGACAGCATGGTATCCTATAATCTGCTCATAGGGGAAACCCTGGAATTTACAGAATTGTCGGATGTGGCAGGTAATCCCATCCGCATGAAGATTGTGGGCGTATACGGACGGGATGACAACGAAGATTTTTATTGGCAGGTATCCCCGACAAGGCTGGAAAATGTCTGTCTGATGAAAGAGGAGCTGTTTCGGCAGATGTTTTTAGGGGAAAACAGCAGAAATTATACGATAACAGGCTATTATTATCAGCTTTTTGAGTATGAAACATTGCAGGCATCACAGGTGGGGGAATTGTTGCAGGTAACGGATTCCCTGTTATATGAAAGTGAGTATCAGGAAAATATATCGGAACCGGCTTACACTAGCGTGCTGGAAGAATTCCGGGAAAAAGAAGCAAGAATCGAAGCGACACTCTTTATCATGCAGGTGCCGGTGTTGATATTGTTGTGTGCCTTTTTATTTATGATTTCCGGTCAGATGTATGATATGGAGCGCAATGAAATATCCGTTATCAAAAGCAGAGGAGGTTTTGGCAACCAGATATTCCGGTTATATCTGTATCAAAGCGTTTTCATCACCTTGCTTGGTGCGGCATTGGGGGCACCGCTGGGGGTGCTGTTCTGCAGGCTGTTAGGTTCCACCAGAAATTTTCTGGAATTTAATCTGAAGAGAAGTCTGGCAATCTCCTTTGACATACAGTCGGTTCTTTTTATGGTGGCAGCCTGCGGGTGTTCTATACTGATTATGGCGCTTCCGGCATGGAAATACAGCCGAACGACCATCGTAAATTTAAAACAGCAAAAAGCAATAAAAAAGAGAGCATGGTGGGAGAAATACTGCCTCGATATTATCTGCCTGGCGCTTTCTCTTTACGGGTATTACAGCTTTTCACGCAATCAGGCGCAGATGGCAGCAAAAGTATTGTCACAGGAGTCCTTAGACCCGCTTATTTACGTCAGTTCCTCTCTTTTTATCATCGGCATGGGATTGTTGGCATTGAGGCTGCAGCCCCTGGTGGTCAAGCTGTTGTTTCAGATTGGCAAGAAACGGTTTAAGCCGGCCAGCTACGCCTTCTTTCTGGAAAATATAAAGAATGGCAGAAAGCAGCAGTTTATCATGCTGTTCATGATACTGACGATTTCACTGGGAATGTATCACGCGACGGTGGCGCGCACGATTCTGCAAAATGCTGTTGACAATGCAGAATACATTTATTGCGCTGATTTGGTGGTACGGGAGGTCTGGAAGGATAACACCTCTCTGATGGCCATGGACAGTTCCCTGGAATTTGCGTACATAGAGCCGGATTTCAGCAAGTATGCAGGGCTGGCATGCGCAGAGTCCTATACGAAGGTGCTATATGACACCAAAGCTTATGTATGGGAGAGCGGCCGTACGAGGCAGAGTGTGACCCTGATGGGAATACACACCAGGGAATTCGGAGAAAATACCTGGGTGGATACGAGTCTGCTGGAAAAGCCCTATTATGAATATCTGAATGAACTGGCAGTGGTGAAGGATGGCATGCTGGTATCCAGAAACTTTCAGAATGTGAAAGGGTATCGTATTGGAGATAAAATTACCTGCTATGATAGGGATGGTAATCGTGTGGAAGGAAAGATTGTGGACTTTGTAGACTATTGGCCGGGATATAATCCGTATATTACGACAGTCAATCCTGATGGCAGTGTGACAACGGAAGATAACTACCTGGTCGTCACACACATTGCACCGCTCATGGAGGAGTGGGGAACAGTGCCTTATGAGGTGTGGATCACACTTTGGGAGGACTGTGAGAAGGAACAGCTTTATCAGTGGATGGAAGATAACGACGTGCACTTTGCCAAGTACGTGGACAAGCAGGAAAATCTGGAGAAGACGGTGGAGGACCCTCTGCTTCAGGGGACGAATGGTGTCCTGACCATGGGATTTATCGTGACGCTTCTTTTGTGTGCAGTCGGTTATATGATATACTGGATTATGTCCATCAAGTCGAGAGAGATGTTGTTCGGCGTGCTGCGTGCCTGTGGCATGCATCGGGGCGAGCTGTTCCATATGCTGATGAATGAACAGATTTTCTCAGGTGGATTTTCCATACTTGCGGGAATTGGCATCGGAAAGCTGACTTCCCGGATGTTTGTTCCGATTTTACAGACCGCCTATGCAGCTGCCAACCAGGTACTGCCCATGCGTCTGATTACCGACAGGGCCGATTCACTCAGACTGTACGGCGTGATTGGCGGCGTGGTGGTTATCTGCCTTCTGGTACTGATTTTACTGGTGTTCAAGCTGAATATCACGAAAGCATTGAAATTGGGGGAGGAGTAATGGCAAACAGCATTGAAGTAAAACATGTAAATCGCATTTTCCCGGTAGCGGGAGGCTCCTTTCAGGCATTGTCTGATGTTTCCGTCACTATTCCGGAAGGAGTTCTGGCTGTTCTAAGAGGGCGGTCCGGTTCCGGGAAAACGACACTTTTAAATATTATCGGTGCCCTGGACATGCCTACTTCGGGCAGCGTCTGCATTGACGGACAGGAAATCGAAAAGTTATCGGAGAGAGAACGGGAGGAGCTGCGCAGAAAGCAGATTGGCTTCGTGTTTCAGTCTGTTTCCCTGATTCCGACCATGAATGCCTTTCAGAACGTGGAATTTTCCCTGCGCCTTGCCGGTATCAGAGCCGGACGGGAGAAGCGCGCCGAGGAATGCCTGAAAATGGTGGGGTTGGGGAACCGCATGCAGCATATGCCCGCTGAAATGTCCGGCGGTGAGCAGCAGCGGGTTGCCATTGCCAGGGCCATTGCTCACAGGCCGAAACTCATCCTGGCAGATGAGCCTACGGCGGAGCTTGACAGTGCCATGGCTACAGAGGTGGCCAGGCTGTTTTTGGAGCTGACAAAAAAGGAACATATAACAATATTGATGACCACACATGATACCGGACTGATGACCGCAGGGGATATCATAATCGAACTGGAAAACGGACACCTTGTGAAGGAAAAGGGGTAAGCTATGGCAGAGGCTATGATACAGGCCGATGGCCTGGTGAAAATTTATAAGACGAAGCAGACAGAGGTGCTTGCCCTGCAGGGCCTGGATCTGGTAGTTGAGGCAGGCGAACTCACTGCCATTATCGGCAACAGCGGGAGCGGCAAGTCCACTTTTTTAAACATGATTGGCGGGCTGGATCGCCCAAGTGCAGGCTCCCTGCTTGTGGGTGGCAAGAATCTGTTTACCATGACGGAGAAGGAACTTGTCTTATACAAAAGAGACACCGTGGGGTTTGTATGGCAGAATAACAGCAGAAACCTGCTGCCATATCTGACGGCATTGGAAAACGTCATGCTGCCTATGTATCTGTCGGATGGCAAAAAGAAAAAGGAACGGGCTCTTACACTGTTAGAGAAGGTGGGGCTTGCCGATAAAAGAAACAGCAGGCTGCATGCTTTATCGGGAGGAGAGCAGCAGAGAGTGGCCATTGCCATCGCACTGGCCAATTCGCCCAAATTGCTGTTAGCCGATGAACCTACCGGCAGCGTGGATTCCAAGACGGCCAACTATATTTTTGATATCTTCAGGGAACTCAATGGGGCAGGTCAGACCATTTTGATTGTGACTCATGATGTTGCCCTTTCCAAAAAGGTAAAACGTGTAGTGGCTATCCGGGACGGCAAAATCAGCAGTGAGAGAATTCTGAAGGAAAAGTATGAGGACAGGCTGAAAGAAGCTTCGATTGACTGGCATGTAGAGGAAACTCAGGAGGAATATGCTATTGTGGATAAAGCAGGGCGGGTGCAGATACCGGCAGATTTGCTTAAAGAGCTTGCCCTGAAGGACAACAAGGTGCAGGTAGAACTGTCGGAAGGAAAAATCGTACTGAGCAAACCGGCAGAGAAGGGATGAGTGTATGCAGACAGAAAACATAGTGGAAGGCTATCTTTTTTTAAACGAAGAGGATGCGGAGCTGGCAAGGCAGGATAAGAAAAAAATAGAATATCTGGAAAAGCATATGGACTACGGTAATGTGGACAATGTGCTGCAGGTATACAAAAAGGCAATTGTGGAGCGTGTTTTTAAAACGCCGGTAGGACAGGAGTATCTGAAAAAGATGCAGACCTATCTGTTAAGGAGTGGATTAATCGATGAAGAGGATGTGCCGCCCGTGGTGCTGTATTCCAATTACAGTATGAAAATGCGGCAGAGCTATTCTCCGGCAAAGCAGTATGTGAAGCCGGCTGAAAAGAAAAATGCCCAGTGGCCGGTGGTCTCCGTCATCGTCAATGTCATTCTGGCCATAGCGGTTGTAGCAATGTTTGCTATTACCATGAAGAGCGACAATCCCAATATCCTGAATTATGAAACCAATATCGTGAACAAGTATGCCTCCTGGGAACAGGATCTGACAGAGCGTGAGAAGGTCATCCGTGAGAAAGAAAAAGAACTGAATATCAGCAATCAGTAGATTTTCACAGTTTATACATATTTTTGATTTATAATAAGCAAAAAAGAGCGGGTGACATTGGCCCGCATTACCCGGAGGGATGGCAATGGACAGGCTGAAAATACTGGTTGTAGATGATGAAAGCAGAATGCGTAAGCTGGTAAAGGATTTTTTGGTAAAAAGCAATTATGAGGTGATTGAAGCGGAGGATGGCGCCCAGGAAGTGGATATCTTCTTTAACCAGAAGGATATTGCGCTTATCGTACTGGATGTCATGATGCCGAAGATGGATGGCTGGCAGGTATGCCGGGAAATCCGGGAATACTCCAAGGTGCCCATCATCATGCTGACAGCCAAAGGAGATGAACGGGATGAACTACAGGGCTTCCAACTCGGTGTGGACGAGTACATCAGCAAGCCCTTCAGCCCCAAGATTCTGGTGGCCAGGATAGAGGCTATCTTACGAAGAACCAACCAGATTATGCAGGAGGAAGTACTTTCCGCCGGCGGTATCGAAATCAACAAAGCCGCCCACATGGTCAAAATCGACGGCAAGGATGTGGAACTCAGCTACAAGGAATTTGAACTGCTGGTCTACTTCATGGAAAACAAGGGCATCGCCCTGTCCCGCGAAAAAATCTTAAACAGCGTGTGGAACTACGATTACTTCGGCGACGCCCGCACCATCGACACCCACGTGAAAAAACTCCGCAGCAAAATGGGAGAGAAAGGCGAACTGATCAAGACCATCTGGGGCATGGGATACAAATTTGAGTGTTAGCTACGAGCAAGGCAAAAAGAACTTCGGTTGCACGTCGAAAATTTATTTTCGTAAGTGTAACCGAGGCTCTTTTTATCTGGCGACAGCCAG
>JBJFCM010000141.1:0-9607 GCA_051888955.1 Lachnospiraceae bacterium
TCGATTTCTTTGTTTGGCCACTGCCGTTCTTTGTAGTCCACTACCGGATTCTTACGATATCGCTTGTAATTTAACATTTGTTTCCTTCCTTTCACATAAAATCAGCCCATCTAAAAGATGGGCCGCAAACTGCTTTTATAAAACTTATTCACCAAGACCGCTTTCTATTGCTCCAACCAAAGCCTCTAATGCCGCCTCTTCATCTTCGCCCTCACAGGTGAATTCTATCTCATCACCACATTTTACACATGCTCCCAATACACTTAGCACGCTCTTAGCATTTGCTGTATTATCCCGGAATTTAAATGTAACTAAAGACTTAAACTTCATTGCTTCCTTGCACAAAATACCTGCCGGTCTTAAATGCAGTCCAGTGGGGTTCTTAATCACAACCTTTTGGCTAACCATGCTGCATACCTCCAATTTCCTTCTCAATCCCCATGTATATCGCAGACTTCAACTATTGTTATCATACCATTTTTTGACATAAATCACAAGTCCTTTTAAAACATAATGTCCTGTATCAGGCCTGCCAGGCGTTCCGCTTCCTTCTGAATCAGCTCTTTATTTTTCCCCTCAATCATGACCCTGACAAGAGGCTCTGTGCCCGACGGCCGAATCAGCACGCGTCCTTCTCCGGCGAACTTCTCCGTCAATTCATCAATTGCCTGTGCAATTTCCGGATATTCCAGATAATGCTCTTTCTTGTGGTTAGGAACCTTGGCATTTACCAATGCCTGTGGCAGTACTTCCATGACTTCTGAAAGCTGTGAAAGAGATTTGCCCGTATCTACCATAACCTGCAGCAGATGCAGTGCGCTGAGCAATCCATCTCCTGTCGTATTTTCATCCAGGAAAATAACGTGCCCCGACTGCTCGCCGCCAAGACTTGCGCCAATTTCCCGCATGCGTTCCAGCACATAACGGTCGCCTACCTTAGTCTGTTCTGCCGTAATACCATTTTTTTCGGCCATCAGGAAAAATCCAAGATTACTCATGACGGTTGCAACAATCGTATCCTTCTTTAGGGTACCCTTCTGCTTCATATAAGTACCAACGATAGCCATAATCTGATCACCGTCTATCACTCTGCCATTTTCATCCACTGCCAGAAGCCTGTCGGCATCTCCGTCAAATGCAAGGCCCACATTGGCTTTTTCATACACCACCCTGGCCTGCAACTCTTCCATATGTGTTGAACCGCAGTTGGCATTGATATTGGTGCCGTCAGGGTTATTATGTATTGCCACAACCTCTGCCCCCAGCTCCTTCAATGCTTCTACAGAGGTGTAAAAGGACGCGCCCTCTGCACAATCCACCACAATTTTCATACCCCGCAGTTCCACTGCAACAGACTGAATTGCATGGTTAATGTATTCCTCTCTTGCATCCGTGCGGTACTTCACCTTGCCCACACCGGAACCGGTAGGAAACTTGACTCCCTGCATATTGTTTGTAATCAGTGCCTCTATCTCGTCCTCTAATTCATCCGGAAGCTTATAACCGTTGCCATCAAAAAATTTAATGCCGTTGAATTCTACCGGATTGTGGGATGCAGAGATTACCACCCCCGCATCTACCTTGTATTTACGAGTCAGATAAGCAATTGCCGGTGTGGGAATCACACCAACAAAAATACAGTTAGCTCCTACTGAACATGCGCCTGCCATCAAAGCATTTGCCAGCATATCACCGGAAATTCTTGTATCGTATCCCACCATCAAGGTAGGTTTGTGCTCTTTTTCTTTGGTAAGGACGTAAGCGCCCGCCTGCCCAAGTTGCATGGCAAGTAACGGTGTCAATTCCTCATTTGCGATTCCACGCACTCCGTCTGTTCCAAATAAACGTCCCATTCTATTATTCTTCCTCCAACTTCGTTATCTTGATATGCACCTTAAGAGGCTGTACAATCGTGATGTTTTCCGAGAGCGTAAATTCCACCTCCACATCATGTGTTCCCGGACTCAGGGTATCCTGATTCTCGTCCTCCATATATGCTTTCATATCAATATGACCAATCAGCGTAGCAGCACTTATCTGGTCAATTTCTGCTTTTAAGCCCTTTATACCGAGAATGTAAGACGTCTGCTCACTGTCCAGTTCCACTGTATATCCTGCAGGAACATTACTGATTTGAATATTACCCGGAGCAATGTTAAGGTTTCTGGATGCCTCCGGTTCAATATGAACCGTTACAGACGCTTTTCCGCCAAAGGACTTATCCGCCAAGATTACGTCATCCGGCAGATAATCTGCAATATTGATATTTGTCACATAATCCTCTGTCTGTTCCGTAATATCAAGAACCTCTTCCGGGATTGCAATCTCACTAATTCTATCCAGCACCGCGGTAGTTCCTGCTATTGTTACAGACTCCGGTATGCGCGTAATTTCACCGGTGAAAAGGTAGCCTGAGGCAGGCTCACCCATTACGGTATAGATAACAGGAACCGTCTTTGTATCCAGGATTTTCACCTGCACACGGACGGAACTTACATTCATGGTCAGCCTCTCGGAAGATACTTCCTTGCCATCCGCATCATATAATATTACGTTGGCATAGGTAGAAATATCACTGGAGGAATCCGTTACATCCACCTTCACACCTGCGGATACAATCTGAGACACCACAGAAGCAGGCCCTGCTATTTCAATCCGGTTCTGATCGGAAGAAACACCGCTGATCATATAGCCGTCCTCCACCTCGCCGGTGGTTTCCACCGTCAGCACAAGCCGTTTCGTCTTCTTTTCTTCAATATTAAGCTTAAGAATTTCATTACTACCTGAGATTTCGGATATTCTATCATTATATCTCAGGGAATAGAAGGTGATTTCCACCGTGTTCACTGCCGTCAGCTTACTGAAGTCAGCCTCCGCTACAATATCGCCATCGCTAAGCTCATCCCTGATGCTTTTCGGTGCCGTTACCGAAACAGTCCGTACGGTATCCGTTTTATCCAATATCTCATATACCTTTCCGTTGTCTGTCAGCACTTCTGTGTTTACCAGCTTCACGGGAATATTATAAAAAGCCTTTTCCGCTTCCGGATTATCAATTTGTACTACCAGCAGCCAGAGCAAAAAAGCAGCTACCAGCGAAAAAAGCTTTAAAGCCCAATTATTAAACAGTATCTTTTTTATTTTCTTCATGTTCAACCTTCTCTGCCCTGTTTCTTCCTTTCCAGATTTTGTATGTCTTCTTTTCATCTTCACTTCCGCCCGGTTGTGCCAGCTTCAGCATTGCCTTCAGGCTCTCACTGTCCAGATTCCTTTCCAGCTCACCCTTATAGGCTACACTGATTTTCCCAGTCTCTTCAGAAACAATCACCGTCACCGCGTCCGTCACCTCTGAAATCCCCAGGCCAGCCCTGTGCCTGGTTCCCAGGTTCTTATCCAGATTCAGGTTATCGGAAAGCGGCAGATAACAGGTCGCCGATGCTACCCTGTTTCCGCGTATAATAACAGCACCGTCATGCAGCGGTGTATTGTGTTCAAATATGTTGATGAGAAGCTGGCTGGTCACAAGACCGTCCACATCAATACCTGTCCGTTCAAAATCTCCCAGAGGCTGCTTACATTCAATGACAATCAGGGCGCCTGTCCTCACCTTTCCCATCTCCACGCACGCTTTTACGATTTCGTTAATCGTCTTGGTGGAAAAAATGCCTTCCGTTCTCTTATTACTCGAAAACGGCAGTACATTGGATATAATTTCCTTGTTGCCGAGTTCTTCCAGCGCCTTTCTCAGTTCGGGTTGCAATACCACAATAATCGCCATGATAGCAAAATTGAGTATATACTGGCCTAACCGCAGAATGGTGGTCATGTGGAAATAATAGGCTACCAGCCAGAATGCCAGAATAATTAAAAGACCCTTGAGCAAAGCCCACGCTCTTGTATTTTTAATCCAGATAAGCACACTATATATGAGGAACGAAATAATAATAATTTCGACCGCACTTATAAAGTCCATATCCGGCATACGCCTTATGATATTATCCACAAAGTCCTGAATCTGCTGCTGCATACGGCATTATCCTACCTTATAACTCTTCAAAATCATCAGAATGCGCTGTTGTAATCGTTCTGGAGGGTGCCTGTCTTCCGGAGGTTCTCTGTCCGCTATGGACATTACTGCCCCTTACCGGTTGATGTGAAGAATGTCCCACCTGCGCATTAATTCGTTTTACTGTCTTTTCAGGCGCTGCCAATGTCATCTTGGGAACAGCCTTTACATAGTAATAATATTCATCATCCTCAAACTGTACCTTTTCTGTCCTGCTATAGTCCACACTGAATACGAAGAACTGTAACACCACATTAAGTCCCAGAGAAACCAGCGAACCTAACAGCACACCTATAACAGATACATTGATATCATACATTAAGTCTCCCAGAAGCAGTATTACCACATTGATGAATACACCCGCAATCATTGCGATTGTCCAGGAATGATCTATAGACATGCGGCGGATGATGTATACAAAAACTACGGTAAAAGCAAACGCTGCCACCATCACCATCATCTCTTTATTATCCAGAATGCCATCTATTACCATCCGCAGCCTTGCGGTTGCTTCCCCTGCATCCAGCGCATTGATGGATGCGGCACTGACCGATATGAAATCAATCAAATAATATACAATCACACCACAGCCGACAGATACTGCGGATGCCGGCGTTCCTACCAATCCCATGGCAATTGGCATCACATAGGGAATTCTTAGTCCGAAACAGATAGGCGTGAGCAATACCACAATAGAATCCTTTGGTGAAAACCTGAAAAACATCAGGCACATAACCAGAAACATGCATAAGCCCACCAATGCAACTTCTACCGCAAGCGCATAAAAATGCAGTATCACAAACAATGCTGCGAAGAAAATGGCAAACCCTGCAGGTAAAAAGGAACACAGCAGTGAAACAATCAGAACTACCGCAATATTGTCAATTTTGGACATATAACCCAATTTGCTGTTGATACCTGACAGTGCCACAAATGCCAGTAAAAGTTTCAACACAGGTACAATGAAAACCTCATATTTACTGTAAAATCTCTTTATCCATTCTTTCATTTCAAGTAGGTTTCTCATAATCAAGCCTTTCAATAGTTTTTGTTCTTGTCATATAGGGAAGCCAGCTTTTTTAAGTTATTGTAATAATTCTTCAGGCTTTTCTTCGCTTTGCTGTAACGGTAAGAGTATACCACATAAGTCAACACCGCAAACCCAATTACGACACCCGCATAAATCATTAATATATTTTTTGCAAAAACAAATAAATCCATTTTATATATATCCAGCATAAAGTTTTCGAAGTCATAGAGAACGTAAAGACCGAAAACTATGAAAAAGGAAATAGTCGCTCCGATTACGGATTTGATTACCTGCATACCAATATAATCACTGCGGAAATACTTACCGATTGCAGCGTTTTTTTTACCTTCGCCGGATTCATAAGATGCCAATCTGGTCATCAGTATGATTCTCTCTTCATTTAACATATATTCTGCCTTTCTACATCCTACTTATTCAGATAGCGCATCCTGTCACCATCCCTGTCAGGCCTGCTTTGGGGAACAGGAT
This sequence comes from Lachnospiraceae bacterium, assembly GCA_051888955.1. GTDB lineage: Bacteria > Bacillota > Clostridia > Lachnospirales > Lachnospiraceae > Acetatifactor. The sequence continues at coordinate 5,586 of JBJFCM010000141.1, forward strand.
TTTCTTTTTGGGAGGAACGCACTACGTCCTTTAAACCGGTAGTCAGCTCCCGCTTGCATTTTTCACAATAGCGGCCGCTCTTTATCAGTGCTCCACAGGACTCACACTGCAATACGATGCTGGAACCTTCTGTCAGTTCCAGACGCTCTTCTCTCAGCCACTGATGAATCTGCTGAATCTCCACGTTACATTCCTCAGCCACTTCCGTGATGGTCGCTCCCTTATGCTCTCTGACATACTCTTTTACTCTCTGAAAATCCGCCTCCAGGGCTTCCCGGCATGCCGGACATATATGTGGCCCCATTACATAATTAAAAATCCTGCCGCATTTCCTGCAATTACGAACGTTCATAGTAACCTCCTTACACCCCGGCCCCCACAGCCAGAGCAACAAAATAAATTTTCTTCACTCCTGCCTGCAGCAGAACCTCTGCAACCGCATCGATGGTGCTGCCGGTAGTGTATATATCATCCACAATTATAATCGTACTTAATTCTACATCATTTTCAGTAATTTTGAAAGCCCTTTTCAAATTATTTTGCCTGGCAGAGGGATTCAGCCCCTTTTGAGGCACTGTATTGATGACGCGCTTCACCAAATGTTCATAAACCGGTATATCCAGTCTCCTTCCGATCTCTCTTGCCAGCAACGCTGCCTGGTTATATCCCCGCCTGTTAAATCGACTTTTGGAAAGAGGTACCGGCACCAGTCCGTCCGGTGCCGCTCTTCTTATAAAATCTTCCAGCCCCTTTGCCATTTCCGCACCGAAATAAACAGCATATTCCTGCCTGCCGCCATATTTGAACCGATAGATGGCTCCCGCTACGCTCTCATATTCGTATAACGCCCGACCCTTGCAATAGAAGTGGCTTTTTTCCCTGCAATCACGGCAATACTCCTGATCCATTGCAGCAAGGGGCTTGCCGCACTTCAAGCAGAACGGATCCTTCACCCGAATCAGTTTATCCTTACAGGTTCGGCAGATCAATCCGTCCCTTATTCTGACAGGTTCATCACATACCGGACACCTCTGTGGGAACAAAAGCTTTATCACTTTTTTCAATCATTCCTTCTTTCCGCACACGCAACCTCCCTAATACGTTCATCCAGCGCTGTATATCTACGGTTTACATCCGTATTCCGTATCATATCCCCAATTGTTTCCCTGCTGCCCAAAATCGTAACACAGGATTTTGCCCTGGTCACACCGGTATAAAGCAGGTTTCTGTTAAACAGCATTCTGGGTCCCCCTAACAGCGGCATGACAACCGCTGCATATTCGCTCCCCTGGGATTTGTGAATGGTAATGGCATATGCAAGTTCCAGCTCCTCTATCTGGGCAAAGGGATACGTCACCCTCCTGTGCTCATCATATTCCACTACCATATTTCCCGCATATTCATTAATCTGTAAAATTCTCCCCATGTCTCCATTAAAGATACCAAGGCCTTTGTCTATGGGAATGCCGTATTTGCTGACGATTTCCCATTCCAGCTCGTAATTGTTTTTAATCTGCATCACCTTGTCGCCTTCCCGGAAAACCGTTTCCCCTACGGCATGCTCTTTTTTATCCACGGAAGGGGGATTTACATATTTCTGTAGGATACGATTTAGAGTTTCCACCCCCAGGCTGCCTTTTCGCATGGGTGTCAGCACCTGTATCTCAAAGGCATCCGTCCCTACATACCGGGGCAGTTTCTCCGTAATCAGCTGTACCATATGCTTGTATATGACATTAACGTCATTTCTTTCCAGGAAGAAGAAATCCCGGCTCTTATTGTTTAATTCCACTTGTTCCCCATGATTGATTTTATGGGCATTTACCACAATGTCGCTTTCCCTGGCCTGCCTGAATATCTTCTTCAACACTACTGTGGGAAAAACGCCGCCGGCCATGATATCCCTTAATACCTGCCCCGGCCCTACGGAAGGGAGCTGATCCACATCTCCTACCAGTACCAGCCGGGTTCCCGGCATGACAGCGCGTAAGAGTGCCTGCAACAGATTGATGTCTACCATGGACATTTCATCAATAATAATCACATCCGCTTCCAATGGATTCTCTTCATTTCTTTCAAACCGTACGCTTTTCCTGCTGCCGTCTTCCTCTCCCAATGCACCATTCAGTTCCAACATTCTGTGAATCGTTCTTGCCTCGTAACCGGTGGCCTCCGTCATTCTCTTGGCAGCTCGCCCCGTAGGCGCTGCCAGCAGAATATCCAGCCGCTCCGCTTCAAAATATCGGATAATGGTATTGATTGTAGTGGTCTTTCCTGTTCCCGGTCCTCCAGACAGGATAAAAAGTCCGTTTTTCACACACTCCAGCACTGCTTTTTCCTGTAGTTCATCCAGTTCCAGTTCTTCTGCCCTTGTGATAGCCTCTATCCGCTTCTTAATCGCTGCTTCCTCAGCCGGAAGCAGTTCACCATCTCCCTCTATAGGAATATTCAAATTCATGAGCATACGGGCACAGTTCAGTTCCGCATAATAGTAGCTGGCCGCAAAGACTTGAATATCCTCATCTCCTTCAGGCCTTTTCACTACAATTTTTTTATCCATTGCCAGATTGCCTATCTGGGGTTCTATATATTGCTGTTCCACGCCAAGCAGTTCCTCTGCCCTGGCAAGAAGCAATTCACCCGGTAGATACAGATGTCCCTCAGAAAGGGCCTGCAAAAGCACATACAGGATACCGCTACGGATTCTGTAATCAGAATCTGCATGGATGCCCGTTCTGCCTGCTATTTCATCCGCTATCCTAAAGCCTACACCCTCAATATCCTCTGCCAGCTTATAGGGATTTTCCTGCAATACCCCATACAGTCTGCTGCCATAAGTATTATATATTTTTACTGCGAGTGCGTTGGAAATGCCAAATTGCTGCAGATAGATAAACGCCTCCCGCATATCTTTCTTTTCTTCCATCTGAGCTGAGATATCCCTTGCGATGCGTTCACTGATGCCCTTTACCTCGGTCAGCCTCTCCGGTTCCTCCTCCATAATCCGAAAGGTGTCTGCGCCGAATTTTTTTACAATCCTTGCCGCCAATGCTGCCCCTATCCCTTTGATGGCACCGGATGCCAGATAACGCTCCATACTGGCGGCATCCTCCGGCATAACGGTCTGAAAAGCAGATACCTTAAACTGGCTACCATAAACAGGATGCTCCATATAATCGCCTTCTGCCTGAATGGTTTCTCCCTGGGTAATCCCCCTCATCATGCCAACCAGGATATGCTCACCTTCCTCGTCTAAAAGTTCCAGAACCGTATAACCATTTTCCGAATTTTGAAATATAATGTGATCTACAAAGCCTTTTATCGTTTCCATTCGTATTCTCCCGTTACAAAAAAGGCTGTTGCAAAATCAGGCAAAGTTTGCAACAGCCCTCTTATCTGTATCTATGAATCTCTGCTTTTATAAATCATAATTCCGCTTCATCTGTTCATAAAGCATCTGTGCAAGCCCCAGACTGTTCTGCTCCGTAGAAGAGCTTGCAAGCTCCTGTACCAGATTGTCCTTGTAATAATCCATCAAGTTAGAGGTATAGGAAGAGGTAGTATCAGATTCCGGAACCGTCTTCATCATTTCCTTAAACATCTGTTCTACAAAGTAGCTTTCAAACTGTTTGCAGGCATCCATCAATTCCTCATCCGTTGCCTGGGAATAATCTGACTTTAACTGACCTTCCAATTTGGAAGCCGTCTGGGAAGCCTGGGTCTGATACAAATCTGCATATGCACTCGTAAGATTACTGATATCCATAAATTAACTCCTTACCTACGTAAATTGTTAGCTTGCTGAAGCATCTCATCCGATGCGGTAATCGCCTTGGAGTTCATTTCATAAGCTCTCTGTGCCACAATCATATTGACCATCTCATCCACGACCTGTACATTGGAACCTTCCAGATAATGCTGGAGAACAACACTTTTTTCTACTGTTGTGCTGGTTGCCTCGTTGATGGGAGCGCCGCTGGCTGCTGTCTGTTCAAACAGGCTGTCTGCCTTTCTCTCCAGTC
>JBJFCM010000142.1:0-2162 GCA_051888955.1 Lachnospiraceae bacterium
CTGGCACATTTTGCAGAAATGACAGGATTTAGATAGAAACTTGTCGAAGAATGTAAATAGGTATATTGATTTGTAATATTGGAGTGGTGGTACTTTATGAAAAAAAGTTTTTGGTATCTAAGCTTCCTGATGTTTCTACTACTTGCAGGCTGCGGCAGTCAGGACGGAAAGGAAAACGGGCAGCCTGCACAGGAGCAGACAGCAGATGCTTCGACACAGACAGAAATCTCTGGGTTGGCGCCGAGCCAGATAGAGGGACTCTATGAGATACAGTATGAGCAGGTGGAACTGCCATTTTCCCTGAAGGATGACGAGAGGCTTTTGGGACTACAGTATCTTGATGGGGAGAAGATACAGTTGTTTGGTATGGTAGAAGACGGAAGTGCCGAAGGCAGCGTGTATCTGCGCAGGGAAGGAGCCGTTGATGAACTGTTGCTGGAGGGAGTCTCGGAGCCGTATATGGCCAGGGGCAGTACATGGTATACGGACGGTGAACGCTATTATATCGGGCAGAACCGCTTTTTTATCGTGCTGGATAACGAGGGAAAATTGGACTACAGGCTGTCTGTGGATGGATATATACAAAGAATATGCCGGACCAAGAGCGGAGAAATTGTCCTGGCGACGCAGGAAGAGACTAACAGCATATTGGAGGTGCTGGATGCAGAAACGGGAGAAATCCTCCATAAGGCTGTGGTCAATGATTTTTTTGCAGTAACGGAAGGGATAGAGAGTGATGTGCTGGTTTTTGGGGGAGCGGGGATCTATGATCTGAACTTGGAGACAGGAGAGAAGCTTTCCTATATTTCCTGGGAAGGTACCAGTTATTCGCCCAGAACCCATGGTCAGATCAGAGAATTCAAACTGCTGTCTGAGGATGCAGCGGAGCTGTTAGTGGAAAAAGATGGCGGAAAGCAGTTTTTAACTGCCAGCCTGTCGAAAGTCAGCCTTGCTGACTTGGGCCGGACAATACTGACCTACAGGATTACCTATGTCACTGAGGAACTGAAGATCTTAACTGCGCAGTTTAATCAGGAAAATGAGGAATATTATGTGCGCCTGGAGAATCGGGGCGATATGGATTATGACGATTTCGCTACTAGGAATGCCATAGAGATTGCCACGGGAAAGGGACCGGATATGATATCCTCCCATGCGGTGAAGGATGCCTACAGCCTGGCAAAAAAGGGGGCGCTGGAGGATCTGGAGCCATATATTACGGCAGGCGGTATGGACAGAGAGGACTATTTCCCGGCAGCTTTCCAAAGTCTGGGAATGGAGAGTGGTACCTATGGTCTCTGCTGTGCCGTGCAGTCTGAAATGATATACATGTCGGAGGATGTCGTGGGTGATGGCAGGAACCTTTCCTGCGAGGAACTTTTAAGGAGAATGCAGGACTATCAGGGGGAAGTGGTATACAATAAGCTATATCAGCAACGGGCCTATGGTGTATTGTACCGTCTCCTGGGGATGTCGGATGACTTTTACGGTATGGTAGACTGGGAGAAGGGAACCTGTAGCTTTAGCGGGAAATTGTGGGAGAGCGCTATGGAGGTTGCAAAGCGCTATGGCCTCACTGATGAGAAAAAGGACTATGAAGATATTGCATATATTAATATTGGCGCCTCTTTCCGGTTCTATGCAGAAAATGACAATGAAGCAAGAAGTGGTGGCTTTATACCGGTTGGCTATCCGGGGGAAGACGGCATGGTACTTAGAATTAATGCGGTTGAAGAAATTTGTATGAATGCCGCTTCAGAACATAAGGAAGGTGTCTGGCAATATATGCAGTATCTGTTGGAACAGCAAAATCAGGTAAAGCTTTGTGGTGTTTACGCTTTTCCGGTAAACAGAGGAGCATATGAGCAGCTGAAACATCAGGAGATGGAAATGGCTGAGACAATTGCAGAGGGAATGGAAGCTACAGCCGGCATTCCTACAGAGGAACAGCTTGCGTATTTGGAGAGTATCATGACGGAGGGGCAGAAAGCACCGTCACGTACGGAGCCCATATGGGATATTATCTATGAGGAGACTGCCATGTACTTTTCCGGAGAAAAGACCATTGAGGAGGTCAGCCAGATTATCGATAGTCGGGTACGTTTGTATCTGGCTGAACAGACCGATTGAAAAATGTGTGCCACTTTTGTTATGGTAATTTT
>JBJFCM010000143.1:0-9527 GCA_051888955.1 Lachnospiraceae bacterium
CATAGATGATATGGTGGCTGCAGGCAATACGGAAGCATCCTTTGAATGGGAGATTCCCCAGATGGATGAAAACGGCGCTTATGAATATGATGAGAATGGCAGCCTGGTAAAGGAATTGACGGAGATGAAGGTAGTCAACAAGAACGGTTCCTTTATTGTAAGCTGTGAGCAGGTGAACTATCTGATTGATATCTATGCAGAGCCCAGTGCGGCGCATCCGGTTGGTACGGACGGTGACGGTATGGATGTACTGGCACGTATGATGTATGGTGGTCGTGTATCTCTGCTGGTATGCTTCGTGGTTATTATCATTGAAACCGTACTCGGTGTTATCATGGGTGGTATTGCCGGTTATTTCGGTGGCTGGGTAGACAATGTCATCATGCGTCTGGTGGATATTTTCTACTGTATCCCTTCCATGCCTATCCTGATTATTACAGGTGCTCTGTTTGATGCACAGAAGCTGACACCGTATGTCCGTCTTGTCTGGATGATGGCAATTTTAGGTGTTTTGGGCTGGGCCGGTGTGGCCAGAATGGTACGTGGACAGATATTATCCCTGCGTGAACAGGAATTTATGGTGGCAGCGGAATCCATTGGGTTAAAGACGAGGAGACGTATTTTCAGACATCTGGTTCCCAATGTTATGCCCCAGTTGATTGTAACCGCATCTTCCGGATTGGGAAGCATTATTATCACAGAATCTACCTTGTCCTTCTTAGGACTCGGTGTAAAGCATCCTCTTGCTACATGGGGTACCATGATTAATTCCGTGACCGGTTCTTCCGAGAACATGATCCGTTATACCTATATCTGGGTTCCGGTCGGCCTGTTAATCTGTCTGACGGTTATTGCATTTAACTTTGTAGGCGATGGCTTAAGAGATGCCTTTGACCCGAAGATGAAACGCTAGGAGGAGACCACAATGGCAGAAAAAGAAAACAAGAAAAAATCTTCTTATATATCCGGTAAGGAATCCAAGAAGATTTCCAAATTTAATAGACAACTGACAAGAAAGCTGGAGAAGCAGCGGGCAAATTCCAAGGTAGATCCTTCCGTATACCGCACCAGCATGAAGAACAAGGATAACATTGTGGAATTTGACAATGTATGTTCCTATTTCTTTACCGACATCGGAACGGTAAAGGCAGTGGATGGTATCTCTTTTGAGGTGCCCAAATGCTCCACCGTCGGTATCGTAGGAGAGTCGGGCTGTGGAAAGTCCGTTACCTCATTGTCCCTGATGCAGCTTTTACAGCGCCCCCAGGGGCAGACTGTGGGCGGAGAAATCCGTTTCAATATTGGCGACCAGGGAAAGTATGACGCTTACAATATCGTTAAGACGCCTACAGAGGTGATGCAGAAGATCCGCGGTAACCGGATGTCCATGATTTTCCAGGAGCCGATGACCAGCTTAAATCCCGTATTTAGAATTGGCAATCAGGTGGATGAAGTAATCAAATTGCACAATCCTGAGATGAGCAAGGAGGCTGTCAAGGCTAGAACCTTGGAGATGCTGGAATTAGTAGGTATCGCTAACAAAGAGGGCGTATACGACATGTATCCTCATGAGCTTTCCGGCGGTATGCGTCAGCGTATCATGATTGCCATTGCACTGGCATGTAATCCGGAGCTGATTATTGCGGATGAGCCTACCACGGCATTGGATGTTACCATCCAGGCACAGATACTGGATTTGTTGAAGGAGTTAAAGAACAAGATCAACAGTTCCATTATGTTGATTACCCATGATTTGGGAGTGGTAGCGAACATGGCAGACTATGTAGTGGTTATGTATGCCGGACGTGTGATTGAAAAAGGTACAGCAAAGGAAATTTTCAGCAATCCATGCCATCCTTATACAATCGGCTTGATGAAGTCCAAGCCTGTAGTAGGGAAAAAGGTGGACGAGTTGTACAATATTCCCGGCAGTGTTCCTAACCCTGTAAATATGCCGAACTACTGTTATTTCAGAGACAGGTGCGAGTCTTGCGTGGAAAGATGTCATGGGCAGTATCCGCCTGAAATCAAGATCAGCGATACCCATATCGTGTCCTGTTACCGTTTTTACGACGAAGGACAGGTGCTGGGCTATCCTCAGCCGGTAAAAGTGGAGGAACTGTAAGATGAGCAAAAATATAGAAGCTGTTTCAAAAGTAACGAAAGAAGAATTGGAAAATAAAGAAAATCTGTTGATTGTAAAGGATTTGAAGAAATATTTTCCGGTGAAAAAGACCATTTTCGGAAAAGGTAAGGCCTTTGTAAAGGCAGTAGATGGTGTTTCTTTTACCATCAAACGTGGTACTACCATGGGACTGGTTGGAGAGTCCGGCTGCGGTAAATCTACCACCGGAAGAACCCTGCTCAGATTGCAGGAAAAGACGAGCGGTGAGGTATACTTTAACGGACAGGAGATTTTCTCCTTAAGTAAGGAAGAACTCCGAAAGGTGAGACCCAATATTCAGATTATTTTCCAAGATCCTTTTTCCAGTCTCTCCCCCAGATTACCGGTAGGTGAAATCATCGGTGAGGGTGTAAGAGAGCACGGTATCGTGCCCAAAGAGGAATTTGATGAATATATTACCCGCATCATGAAGGCATGCGGTCTGCAGGAATACCATAAGGATCGCTATCCTCATGAGTTTTCCGGCGGTCAAAGACAGAGAATCTGTATTGCCAGGGCACTGGCACTGAATCCGGACTTTATCGTATGTGATGAGCCGGTATCTGCGCTGGATGTTTCCATTCAGGCACAGATTATTAACCTGTTAAGGAAGCTGCAGAAGGAATTTAACCTGACTTATCTGTTTATTTCCCACGATTTGTCGGTAGTAGAGCATATTTCCGATACGGTGGGCGTTATGTATCTGGGAAGCATGGTGGAGTATGCAGACACGGAAAAACTGTATTCAAAGCCTCTGCATCCCTATACCAAAGCGCTGTTTTCCGCTATTCCGGTACCGGATCCTGACTATAAGATGGAACGTATCATATTGGAGGGAAGCATTCCTTCTCCTGCCAATCCGCCTGCAGGCTGCAAATTCCATACCAGATGCAAGGAATGCATGGAAAAATGTAAGTGTATAGCACCGGAGTACAGAGAAGTGGAGGAGGGGCATTTCGTGGCATGTCATCTTTACAATACGCCTGAAATGAACGCTGACATTGAAAAGAAAATGAAAGAGCTTCCTGCTGCGGGAGAGAAATAATGGGCAAAAAGAAACGGGAGAAATTTGTAGATGACGGCAGGACCGTCGCAAATATGAATGTAGAGGGAATGCCATGGTATAATCCTGCGCTTTCAGATACGCCGGATAAAGAAAAGAAGAGCAGTGAGCCTCTGGAGCTGACCGGTAAAGAAACGGCGGCAATCATGAAGGGTGTCCTGGCTGCGGCATTGCTGGTGGCGCTGGTTTTTGTTGGCGTATTTGCTCTGTTTATCCTGTTTTGTGTTTTTGTCTGGTTTGCATAAAAATATAAACAGGCTGCTGTTGGTGGCAGCCTGCTTTTTTGCGTTACAGGGAATTACTTTCCAAACTTGATTATTCCAATCAATACAAGTATAATGGATGGTAAGTTTGTATGAGCTAATGAGGAGGCTTCCATGAAAATTGTCATTGTTGGCTGTGGAAATGTCGGAACAGCCATTGCTGAACAGCTTAGCCGTGAGGGGCACAATATCACGGTCATCGATGAAAATGAAGAGTTAGTGAATGGGATTGCCAATACATATGATATTATGGGAATCGTAGGCAATGGTGCCGTATACAGTGTGCAGTTGGAGGCCGGTGTGAATGAAGCAGACCTTATGATTGCAATGACAGGTAAGGATGAACTAAATCTGCTCTGCTGTCTGATTGCCAGAAAAGCAGGCGGCTGTCATACGATTGCCAGAGTGAGCAACCCGGTTTATTACAGGGAGATTGCATATCTCAAAGAGGAACTGGGGCTGTCTTTGGTTATTAATCCGGAATATGCTGTGGCAATGGAGATTGCCAGACTGTTAAAGTTTCCATCCGCATTGAAAATCGATACCTTTTCCAAGGGAAGGGTAGAGTTAGTAAAGTACCGCATCGGAGAAAAATCGGTACTTTGTGATATGCAACTTAAGGATGTGAGCAGCCGGTTTAAAAGTGATGTCCTGATTTGTGTGGTGGAGCGGGGAGATGAAGTATATATTCCCGATGGAAATTTTGCATTAAAGGCAGGAGATGAAATCACCATAGTGGCGAGTTCATCCAAGATTGCCGCTTTCTTTAAAAAACTGGGAGTGCCGACCACCCGTGCAAAGGATGTCATGATTATCGGAGGTGGCGAGACCTCCTATTATCTTGCGAGAACATTAGTGGACATGGGCATCAAGGTCAAAATCGTGGACAAGTCCAAGGCTCGTTGTGAGGAATTGAGTGAACTGATACCGGAGGCAATGATTATCTGCGGAGATGGAACCGAGAGAGAGCTGCTGATGGAGGAAGGGCTGGCGCTTACCGAGTCCTTTGTTGCCATGACCAATATAGATGAAGAAAACATCATGCTTTCTCTGTTTGCGAAGAGCTTTACCAAGGCGAAGATCATTACAAGAGTGCACCGGATTGGGTATGATGAGATTATAGATAAGCTGGATCTTGGAAGTATCGTATATCCCAAGAATATCACGGCTGAGAATATTGTTAAATTTGTACGAGCCATGCACAATTCTCTGGGAAGCAATATCGAAACCCTTTATAAGCTGAATGATGGCAGGGTAGAGGCGCTGGAGTTTTTAATCAGAGAAGATTGTCCGCTTGTGGGGATTCCGCTGCAGGAACTGAAATTGAAGAAAAATATTTTGGTGTGCAGCATCAATCATAAGGGAAATATCTCTACACCCGGTGGACAAAGCATTATCAATGTTGGAGATACTGTCGTTGTGGTAACGACTGCGACCGGCTTTCATGACATTAGGGATATTCTGGAGTAGATTATGAACCGTTCAATTATTCGTTATATTTTATGCAGGGTATTGGAATTTGCAGGATTTTTCCTGTTACTTCCCTTTTTGGTGGGAGTTATTTACAAAGAGCCGCAAAAATGGGCTTATCTGATAACGGCAGCGGGCTGCCTTTTACTGGGCGGCATTGGCAAGCAGTGGAAGGCGAAGAGCAAGGTTTTTTACGCCAGAGAAGGTTTTGTAACGGTATCCTTAAGCTGGATACTGCTTAGTATGGTGGGGGCCGTTCCTTTTGTTCTGACCGGAGAAATCCCATTTTATTTGGATGCGGTCTTTGAAACTATTTCCGGTTTTACTACGACCGGCGGCACGATTTTGACAGATGTGGAAGGACTGGCCCGATGTACCCAGTTCTGGAGACTGTTTACCCACTGGATAGGCGGTATGGGAGTTCTGGTGCTGATTTTGGCAGTTTTACCTTTGTCGGGAGGCTACAACATGCATCTGATGCGTGCGGAGAGCCCGGGGCCTTCCGTCGGCAAGCTGGTTCCCAAGGTGAAGAATACTGCCAGAATCCTGTATGAAATCTATATTGCCATAACATTGCTGGAGATCGTTCTCCTGATGATTACCGGCATGCCCATTTATGATGCGGCTACCCTTACCTTTTCCACGGTCGGTACGGGAGGGTTTGGCCTGTTAAACAGCAGTATTGCAGCATATTCCAGAGCATCGCAGATTGTTATTATAATTTTTATGCTGATGTGTGGTGTGAGCTTCAATATTTATTATTTATTTTTGATTAAAAAGCCTAAGGAAGTGTTACACAGTGAAGAACTGCGTACCTATCTGGGAATTATAGCAGTATCGGTATTGTTAGTAGGAATCAATATCAGAGGAGAATTTGCAAGCCTTGGAGAAGCCTTTTTTCAGGCGGCATTTCAGGTAACCTCCATTATTACCACAACAGGTTTTTCCACCTGCGATTTCAATCTTTGGCCTGTATTCAGTAAGACGGTATTGTTTTTACTAATGATAGTGGGGTCCTGTGCAGGCAGTACGGGCGGCGGCCTCAAGGTATCACGTCTGGTGGTGCTGGCGAAGAGCGTCAAGAATGAAGTTTCTGCGGTAGTGCATCCGCGGAGCGTAAAGAAGATGCATCTGGATGGAAGAGTGCTCTCTGAGAATGTGATACATTCCATCAGAGTGTACCTGGCTGTCTACATGGGTATTTATCTGATATCCGTGCTGCTTGTCAGTATAGACAATTTCAGCTTTGAGACCAATGCGTCAGCGGTAATGGCTATGTTCAACAATATAGGTCCCGGCTTCGACGTGGTAGGCCCTATGGGAAATTTTGCTGCGTTTTCTCCGCTTTCCAAATGTGTGCTGATGTTTGATATGCTGGCAGGAAGGTTGGAGTTGTTCCCGCTTTTGGTACTGTTTTCCATCAAAACCTGGAAAAAATAAAAAATGTGTTGAAAACGATGTAACGTTATGATATAATAATCTTCGCATGATTTTAATAAATGAACATAAGACTGATTCCCCGGAGGTGTGATTATGGGAGCTTTGAGAATCGTATTAACAATTCTTTTTATTATTATATGTATTGCACTTGTAGTGCTGGTATTGATGCAGGAAGGCAAGTCTGCAGGACTTGGTGCCATCAGTGGGGCGGCAGAGACCTACTGGGGTAAGAATAAAGGACGTTCCATGGAGGGACAGCTGGTAAGAATCACCAAGATTTTGGCGGTATCCTTTATTGTACTTGCGGTAATACTTAATCTTAACGTATTTTAATAGGTTTAAGATGAGAGCACTCTTTACAAAGAGTGCTCTTTTTACATCATAAGAAATGCTATGATGCAAAAGCCGTATTTGTTGTTTTGGAAAGGATAGAATGAATAAAGAAGTAGAAGATAAGAGAAAAAAAGTAATATGTGACCTGGTGGCAGATGAACTTTATGTGCCGATGAAGGAAAAAGAGCTGGCTATGCTGTTACAGGTATCAGTTGAGGACAGACCCGAACTGAAGCGCATACTGGAAGAACTGGTCATGGAAGGCAGGCTGACTCGGACGCCCAAGGGAAAATATATCAAGGGAAGCGGCAGTAACGCAGCTCCCCTGGTTGGCACCTTTATCAGCAATGCCAGAGGCTTTGGCTTTGTGGAGATAGAAGGAGAGGAAGAGGATTATTATATTCCGATTGATTACGTGAACGGTGCTTTCCACATGGATAAGGTGGAGATAGCGCTTTTGCCGAAAGGCAGCGGTAAGCGGAAAGAGGCAAAGGTGGTCCGCATTCTGGAAAGAGGAATGGGACAGATAGTAGGTACCTATGAAAAATCTAAGAATTTCGGATTTGTCAGGCCGGACAACACCAAGCTTTCCAGTGATATTTTTATTCCCGCAGAGCGTTCTAAGGGTGCTGTTACCGGGCATAAAGTAGTGGTGGAAATCACCGATTACGGCAAAAACGGAAAGAGTCCCGAAGGCAAGGTAGTGGAAATCTTAGGCCATATCAATGATCCCGGCGTGGATATTATGGCCATTGTCAAGGCATACGAGCTGCCGGTGGAATTCTCTGAAAAAATCATGAACCAGGTGGAACGTGTGGCAAAGGATGTCAGCGAAGCGGATATGGCAGGCAGGAGAGACCTGCGGGAGCAGGTTTGTGTGACCATAGACGGGGAGGATGCCAAGGATCTGGATGATGCGGTCAGTGTTTCCTATGATGCAGAGAAGGAGCTTTACCATTTAGGTGTCCATATTGCGGATGTGACCAATTACGTGCAGGAAAATTCTGCTTTGGACAGGGAAGCCTTGGAGAGAGGTACCAGCGTCTATCTGGTGGACAGGGTGATACCCATGCTGCCACATGCGCTGTCCAACGGCATCTGCTCGTTAAATGAAGGAGTGGACAGACTGGCGCTGAGCTGTCTGATGAGCATAGACAAGTCCGGAGAAATCGTAGATTATGAAATAGCAGAGTCCGTTATCCGGGTAAACAGGCGGATGACCTATACCTCCGTGAAGCTGATTTTGGAGGATAAGGATGAAGCCGAACGGGAGAAGTATGCGGAGCTTGTGCCCATGTTTGAATTGATGGAAAAGCTGTCCGGGCTGCTTCGTGACAAACGCAAGAAGCGGGGAGCCATTGATTTTGATTTCCCGGAGAGCAAGATTTTGCTGGATGGACAGGGGCATCCCATAGAGATTATGCCCTATGAGCGTAACACGGCCAATATGCTAATTGAGGATTTCATGCTGGCGGCCAATGAAACAGTGGCACAGCATTTCTACTGGATGGAAGCTCCCTTTGTCTATCGTGTACATGATAACCCGGACACGGAGAAAATTCAAAAGCTGAATGTGTTCATTAACAATTTAGGATATTATATGAAATCGGTGGGCAGGGCAAAGAGAAAGGTTTCTGATGAGGAGATTCATCCGAAGGAAATACAGAAGCTGCTTGACAAGATTGCAGGGACTCCGGAGGAGGCCATGGTAAGCAGGCTGACCCTGCGCAGTATGAAGCAGGCCCGTTACAGCACAGCGAGTACGGGGCATTTCGGACTGGCATGCCAGTATTACTGTCATTTTACTTCTCCTATCAGGCGGTATCCCGATTTGCAGATACACCGCATCATCAAGGAGCAGCTGCGTGGCCGGCGGAGTGAGGAGAGGATGGAGCACTACAGAGGAATTCTCGATGAGGTGGCAAAGCACTCCTCGGAAACGGAACGCCGGGCGGATGAGGCGGAGCGGGAAACAGAGAAGCTGAAAAAGGTGGAATATATGGAGGACCGCATCGGCCAGGAATTTAGCGGTGTGATTTCCGGTATCACTGCCTGGGGCATTTATGTGGAATTGCCCAATACGGTAGAGGGACTGATCCATGTATCCAAGCTGCCGGGCGATTATTTTTATTACAACGAAAGCACCTATGAGATGGTGGGCGAAAAGACGGGGAAAGCCTTCCGCCTGGGAGAACCGGTGCGGATCAGGGTGGCCGGTACGGAAAGGCTTACCAAGACCATAGATTTTGATTTGGTGGAGGATATGGAAGATGAGCAAGGAACCGCTGAAGCTGGTGGCGAACAATAAAAAAGCATATCACGATTATTTTATAGAGGAAAACTACGAGGCAGGCCTGGTGCTGCATGGTACGGAGGTCAAATCCCTGCGTATGGGAAAGTGCAGTATCAAGGAGTCCTTCGTCCGTATTGAAAACAACGAAGTATGGGTATACGGCATGCATATCAGTCCCTATGAAAAAGGCAATATCTTTAACAGGGACCCGCTTCGGCCCAAGAAGCTTTTGATGCACAAAGAGGAAATCAGAAAGCTTACCGGAAAGCTTGCGGAAAAGGGCTTGACTCTCGTGCCACTTCAGGTATATTTTAAGGACGGCAGGGCAAAAATGGAAGTGGGTCTTGCCCGCGGTAAGAAGCTCTATGATAAGCGGCAGGATATTGCGAAAAAGGACCAGCGCAGAGAAGCTGAAAAAGAATTTAAGATAAAAAATCTTTAATTATCTCCCATTTCGGAAAAGTGTTCCTGAATGAATTTGCATATTTGAATCAGAACACG
>JBJFCM010000144.1:0-5376 GCA_051888955.1 Lachnospiraceae bacterium
CCCAACAGTTTTTCCTCCTCATCCACCGCTACAAAAATCGGCTTTTCTTCATCGTGGATGATAGCTCGCAGCTGTTCATCCGTATACTTTTTAGCACCCTTCTTAAATAAATCCGGTCTCCCGTTATGGTGTACCAGACATACCTGCAGCAGCAGTCTGTTTATGCCTTCCATATCCCGTTCTTCTGCTCTTCTGATCCTCATATCCGTGTCCTCTTTTCTTCTGTGTTTCTTATCGCTTTCCATTCTGTAATCCCTGTTTTCCATTTTATCACGAGGATACGGTTCGTCAATGTTTTCTTTTGCAGAAAAAGGGCCGGTATAGCAATACCGGCCCCGCCTTCTTTCATAATATTACAGTGAAATCATCAGATACCTGATGATAAACAATACCGACAGAATGATGGTAAGTACGTTCAATTCCTTTATTTTTCCTGTGAAAATCTTAATTAGCGTATAAGAAATCAATCCGATTGCAATGCCGTTTGCTATGGAATAGGTAAGCGGCATCATGATTAGGGTCAAATATGCAGGAATTGCTTCGGAAACATCATCAAACTCCATTTCCTTAATAGCACTTAAAAGCAAGCCGCCTATAAAAATCAGGGCCGGAGCTGTTGCGCAGGAAGGAATGATGCTTACAAACGGAGCAAAGATAATTGCTGCTAAAAACAACAGTGCTGTTACTACGGAAGTCAAACCTGTACGCCCGCCTACACTGATGCCGGCAATACATTCCCCATAAGTCGTTACCGTTGAAGTACCCAGCATTGCGCCGCCTACGGTTGCCAGCGCATCACATAAAAGACTTTTCTTGCCGTTCGGAATATTGCCGTCTTCATCCAGCATATTTGCAGCCTTTGCCGTACCGATTAAGGTTCCCAGGGTGTCGAACATATCTACCATAGAAAAAGTAATAATCAACATAATCAACGTCAAAATAGCCTGTCCGATGCTGCTTCCCATGAATAATTCCTTAAATCCGTCAAAGCAGGCAAACAGGGATACTTCGGCAAAATCCTTCACCTGTGCGCCAAAATTGATGGAAAATCCTTCAAAGACAGTATTTCCGGTAAAGATACCCAGAATTGTAACAACGAAAATGCTGATCAATATGGAACCTTTTACTCCTTTTTTATACAATACCGTAGTGAGGATGACTCCTAAAAAGGCTAAAATAGCACCATAGCAGGCCAACGGGTTTTCAGCAAAGGTTGAAAAATCCACCATGGATACCATCGTATCCTGATTCAGCACAATGAGCCCGGCATCCTGAAAACCGATAAATGCCAAAAACAATCCGATACCTACCGATATGGCTACCTTGATATTTTTAGGAATCGCCATTACCACCTTTTCCCGGAAGGAACAGAGTGTAATAAAGATAAAGAGCATACCGGAAATAAATACCATCGCCAAAGCCGCCTGATAGGAATATCCCATTCCCAGCATGACTGTATAGGTAAAAAAGGCATTCATTCCCATACCGGGTGCCTGTGCAAAGGGCATCTTCGCCAGTACTCCCATAAGGAAGGTTCCTAAAAACGCTGCAATACAGGTTGCAAAAAATACACCGTTGAACACCTTGTCGTACATGGGTGTTCCCTCAAATGGTGTTGCCAGCATGGCAGGATTGACCATTATAATGTACGCCATCGTGACAAATGTGGTGATACCGGCCATAACTTCTATCTTTACGCTGGTACCGTTTTCTTTGAGTTTAAAAAATTTTTCCATTGGTTTCTGTTCCCTCTCTTTTCATTTGTTTCTCTATCTATACCAGTTCACAGACTGGAATAAATCTGTTTTGCGTTATATCTAACAGACCTCTGTTCGTAATGGCAAGCTCCGGTATCACTGCCAGCGGTATCTGCAGGCTCATGGTGAGTAACGGATTTTTAAGGGTTATTCCGGCCTGTTTTAGAAGTGCAAGCAACCGGTCCACCTCCTGCGCAAATTCTCCAACCGGTTTTTGACTCAGGATACCCATTACCGGCAGAGGCAGGAAATCCCTGACCTGCCCGTTCTGTACAAAGGCAACGCCTCCCTGCCTTTTGATGACTTCATTCATAGCTAAAACCAAATCTTCTTTCTTACTTCCAAAACCTATCAGATTCTGTGTGTCCTGCGCAATAGAACCGGCTACTGCTCCCATAAAGCATCCTGCTCCACTAATAATTCCCGTTCCGACAGATCCCTCTTCCCGGTATCTGTCCGCCACTGCACAATACAGCATATCTTCTTCCAGGCAAAGACTGTTTTCCTCCACTCGTATCGTCCGTTTCTCCCGTCTGGTTTCCAGTGTTCCGTCTACTATGGAAAGAATATTGACTTTAACCCTATCCTCTCCTTTAGGAACGTCAATGTGTATATCTTCTTCCCGAAACATTCTGTGATGAATGGAATGTGTCACCTCGTCCGGAAAACTTTCCCTGTTATACTGGGGAAGCACCGGCATACCATCCACATAGACTGAAACAGCTTCAAAATCCTTTAAATCCTTTACCAGCAAAAGGTCTGCTTTTCTCCCCACCTCAATCGCTCCCATATGGGCCAAACCGTATACCTTCGCCGGATAAATAGTTGCCATTTTAACAGCCCTGATAGGGGAAACACCTTCCGCTGTCAGTTGTGCCAATGCGTAATTCATGTGACCATGCTTTAAAATATCCTGTACCGTTATGCAGCCGTCCGTTGATAAAAGCACCCGCTCAGATTCGCCAACCTGCTCCAACAGCTTTTTTGCGCTTGCCGGTTCCTTCAGAGAACCTCTGCGGATAATGACAATCATCCCTTTGTCATGCTTTTCCTGCATTTCTTCCACAGTGACGCTTTCATGATCTGACTGCACTCCTGCTGCAATATACCGGTCCAAATCCTTTCCCCGGACACAAGGAGCATGTCCGTCTATCATCAGCTTCTTCTCTCTGGCATAGGAAAGGATTTCCGCAAGGGATTCCTCCCCCTGAATGACACGGTTATAATCCATTGCTTCCGCAATTCCGTACATGCCATACTCCTCGACCATGGTTCTTACCTCAGGAAGCCCTACCTGACCGTAGCAGTCTTCATAACCGGGAGCCGAAGGTACACAGGGGGATGCCATCCAAACCGGCGTAAACGGTGTATTTTTCATTTCCTGCATCAGATATTTTGCACCGGCCGGTCCCAATACGTTCACAGCGTCATGAGCATCCAGTACCGCCGCCGTAGTACCATTATTCAATACTGCCTCTGCAAAAGAAGTGCTGGATAACATGCTCAGTTCCACATGGGAATGGGAATCGATAAGCCCGGGCAACGCAAAAAGACCGTTTCCGTAAATGACCTTCATATCATTGGCTTCCGGTATCTGCATGTCCGGTTCAATTCTTTCGAACACACCATTTCCCATAAGTATATCTGTTCTGACAATTTCATCATGAAGAACATCCACCATCTGTACATCTCTAATTAAGAATCTCATACCCCGTCTTCTCCTTTTTGAATAAAGGAAGCCTTTCCAAATATGTAATATCCGTCCGCAATGCCGCCTTTCCCTCTGCCAGTATTGCCAGCTTTGCACAGACCGTTCCACCTGCTGCCACTACAAGTCTCTCTGCTGCTGCCAAAGACTCTCCTTTTGAAATCACATCATCTACAATTGCAACTCTTCTGCCCTTCAACTTTTCTGCATCTGCCTCATCCAGATAAATCTGCTGCTCACCCTCCGTTGTAATAGAATGCACACTGTCTTTGATATAAGACTTCACATATGGCTTAATGCTCTTTCTTACTACAACGAATTCAGCCATGTTTAAACATCTTGAAATTTCATAGGCAAGCGCTATTCCCTTTGCTTCTATCGTTAATATGATATCTGCATGATTCGCTTTTCCTGCTAATTCTGCTCCTGCCTTTTGTATAAGCTGTGTGTCACTGATGACAACAAAGCTGGCATAGGCCGTGCCGTCCTCCATGTCCACATAGGGCAGCCTTCTGTGCATCCCACACACTGACAAATCGTAATAATTATCCATAAATACCTCTTTCAAAAATCAAAGGTACAATACACTCTGCATTGCACCCTTGCATCTACAAACATATATAAATTAATCTAATTGCATTATATAAGGTATTGAAGTATAATAAAATTACTATTATTACTTATTTTCTATAATATTTTTATTATATAATGAGGGGATTTTTTTATGACTTTAGAATCTTATCGAAATTTTGTTACTATTGTAGATTGCGGAAGCATTCTGGCTGCCGCAAATAAACTTCTGATTGCACAGCCTTCTCTCAGCAATCAATTAAAAAACATTGAAAAAACATACGGTGCACAGCTTCTGGTAAGAGGCAGCCGTTCCATAGAACTGACTGAAGCCGGACGGCTTTTTTACCGCAAGGCCAAGGAAATCTGTCATTTGGAAGAAAGCCTGAGAAATGAAATAGTAAACAATAAAACCGGTTTTACAGAGCTGCTAAAAATTTCCATACCGGCAGGAAATTCCGCTCATTTTCTACACAAATTTTTTGATTCTTTTATACAAAAGCATCCCAGGGTGAATTACGATTTGTATGAAATTCCCAGCGAATTTGTCATTCCGAATGTATTAAACGGCATTACCGAAATCGGACTGATACGCTCCAGTATTCCCGGCTATGGCTCCCTGTCGGTTTTTCCCTTCGAGCATGAGGATATTGTGGCTGTTTTTCCAAAGGATCATAAATTAGCAGAATGCGAAGGGACTATGAAAATCAGCGATTTAAAGGGACTGCCCCTGGCTGTTCCCTTTGACTGTCTTGATATCGTGTATACCGTATTTGGGCATTACCTGCTCTCTCCTAACGTATCCATTATCACTTCCCCAAAAACGACAGCGATTGAATGGGCGCGCTCCTTCGGAGGTGTTGCACTGGTCTCCCTTACGGAGGATGATACCGACCTGACAAAGGACATGCTTGTAAAGAAATTTGACGAGCCCAATATGTACGTCATGAGTGCCTTCATCATTCACAAGGAACACAAGCTCTCGGATACTGCTGCCGAATTCCTTGCAGAACATGGCATCCTGGTTTAGCGCTTTTTAATCCCCGGTTATAAATATATCCGACTCCAGGCTCACCGTAATCGCAGGACGTATCCCATAACCCTCCAGGCCAACATTTTCCTCCCATATATTGTCCTCTGTGTAGCCGTTGCCCACAAGGTAACATTTGCTCGCTGTTCCCTCCACCGGCTCACGCAGCCACCAGCAATACTCTTCTATGCCATATAAATCAGCATCTATTATATACCAGTTGCTTTTATCCTGCTCTATGGCAGCCTGGGTAGGAACAGCCAGTTTACTGATGCCTGCATCCTCAAACCATTGCAGTTCCTCCATCGACA
>JBJFCM010000144.1:5476-9458 GCA_051888955.1 Lachnospiraceae bacterium
GGGGAGTCCTGTGACCAGTAATCCGTTGTGCCGTCATAATTGTATTTACCGCTCTCCGCCGCATCAAATGCCTTCATGGTAAGAATGTTCTTCGCTATGAGCACCGCTTCCGTTCCATCCTCCGAAATCTGCAGCACACGCCAGGCAATTGCTTCTCCATTGTAGCTGCCGAAGGTAACGGTATCCCCCACCTGCAAGGTGCATATCTCCTTACCCGTATCTCTGTTCGAAACGAATTGATATCCTCCAAAAGCCAGCAAAATTACCAGCAGCAGCCCCGCTGCAATCAAAAGAACATTGCGGTGTTTTTTTCTGTCGGACGGCACATTGTGTGCTGTTGTCCCGCCATCCTCCGGCTTCAGATTGCATACAAAGTCCAGTATGTCCGAATAATCATCCCCTGCCACAGCATTCACCCACTGATGCGTCATCAGAAAGTATTCCATGGATTTGGATAATTCCACTTCCTCCAGCTTGTACACCAAAATAGGAATGGATTTGCTTACAGCTCTTTCCACCTCTCTTAAAACATGTGGTGACTGGTTCGCATTCGCAGACATTACCAGTACCATTGCTTCCGACTGGTCGATTCCATTCACGATTTCTTCTGCGTATTCCCTTCCGGAACGTATGTCCCTGGGCGCTATAAAACAGCTTTTCCCGTTTTTCTCCAGCAGTTCACATATCTTCAATGCAACAGCCGCATCCTTGGAGGAATGTGATATAAATATGTGCATCTTCTTTTGTCTCCTTTAAGCAACACTTTATCCTTATGATGTTACAAAAATATCATCTATTTCACGCAATATATTATTGGAATCTGTTACGACAACCACCGTATCCCCGGCCTGCATGCTGCTGTTCCCATCCGGGATAAGGATTTCCTTTCCCCTGATAATCGCTGCAATCAGAACTCCCTTGTGAAGCTTAAATTCCGGGGAGCGGAAGGGAATATGTATCTTTCCGCAGCTGTCTGACACTTCAAATGCTATGGCCTCTGCTTTATCATCAGCAATACGGTACAGTTTCTTGATCCAGCTTCTGTCACTGCTTGCCAGGTTACGGATATACGACAGAAGCTCTTCCACAATCACGCTGCTGGGAGATACACATACATTGATATCCGTCTTTTTCAAAAGCTGCTCATAGCCCATCTCATTGATTTTGGCCATCACCTGCATCACTCCCTCAGAATGAGCAAATAAAGATACCGCCAAATTCGTACGGTCGTCCCCTGTCATGGAAATGCAGGCATCCACTTTCCTAATTCCCTCTTCCTGTAACGTCTGCGTATCTACACCGTCCCCACATACAATCTGCGCCTGGGGAAACAGCTTCAGCAATTCAATACATCTTTCCTTATCCTTTTCCAAAATTTTTACGGAATAGCCGGTTGCTTCAAGCCCCTTTGCCAGATAATATCCGGTTGTACCGCAGCCCACCATGAGAATACTTTGTACCTGCTTTTTCTTCATATGCAGCCTGTTAAAAATATCCCGCACGGATTTCACTGACACAATGATTTCAATCCTGTCCTGCGGCAGTATCGAAACCGTTCCGGTCGGAATAATGATTTCCTTCTTCCGATGGATTGCCACCACCAGCATATCTGTATCAAAAAATTCCTTCACCTGTTGTACTGTCATATTTGCCAGAGGACTGTTTTCCTCCACCTCCAGCTCTACAATAATAGCCTTATGATCAAAAAATGCCTCCGTCCGAAGTGCGCCGGGCAATCCGATATGTAACATCATCTCCCTGGCCGCTTCCTTCTCCGGATTCAAAATCCTGTCGATACCATATTCCGCCATGATATAATCCGCATCCTCATCAAACTCAGGTCGATGAATTCTTGCAGAAGCATCTTTCGTTCCCAGCTTCTTTGCCGTCATGCAGGAAAGGATATTCAGTTCATCATAGGGTGTCAGCGCAACCAGCAGATCCGCACTCTCCGCTCCTGCCTGTATTAAAATATTGCGGGAGCCGCCGCTTCCCACCACGCCATTTACATTATATTTTTCCGTAGCTTCCTCTATAGCTTCTTTTCTGGTGTCCACTACCACCACCTCATGATGCTCTCTGGAAGCAATTGCTGCCAACATTTCACCGGTCTGTCCCAAGCCTACAATAATGATTTTCATGTACTTTACCTGTTCCTTTCTTCCTTAATTCTGCGGGTCTTTTTATTCTCTATACCCCTGTAGACCCGCTTTGTCGTCAAGCCCTGTACCAAAACCGTAAAAAAGATTGTAATGTAGGCCGTATTCAACACGATAAGGTACACTTCCTGTGACAAAAACTCTGCGGTTCCCAGTGCCAATGCCAGCGACAAACCGCCCTTTAAGGCACTCCAGGTCATCAGCATGGAAAACTCTTTGCAATTATAATTCCCCGGCATTCTTCCCTTGTCCATAAAGAACGTACAGGTTCTGACTCCTGCATACCGGGACACAATCACCGCAATCACCGCCACCGGAAGCAGAATCAGGAAAAATCCGCTTAGCTGTGCATTCATCACGGACAGTCCCAAAAGCACGAAAAGCACCGCATTTAAGATACTGTCCATCACCTCCCAGAAATGGTCGTAGAGCTTCTCCGAATCCTGTACCGCAAGCCTTCTGGCAATGCGGTTTCGCATATACGCAAAGCACATACCGCAGACAACAGAAGCAATCACGCCCGAAAAGCCCATATGTTCACATATGACATAAACCAGCATCACATCTGTCAGGCTGATCACGATATGCTTAACCGGGTCATTTGTGAGCCGCAAAAGTGAAAAAAGCAGAAAAGATACCACCACTGCTACTGCAATGGCCCCAAACAGCTCTTTTCCCATGATATAGAAAAAGTTGCCGCCGCTTTTCTGAGATAAAATTCCCTTTACAAATAAAAACAGCGCCACGCCTGTTCCATCATTGAACAGTGACTCACACTCTATGACGGAGGTAACATTTTTTGACATTCCCAATTTATTCAAGATACCTGTTGCCGCTATTGGGTCTGTGGGTGATACAATACAGCCTAATAGAATACAGGTCCACAAACTCATATTCATATGGCAGACTGCCGCTACCGCAAAAAACAACAGCCCGTATACCACAGAGGAAACTACTGTGCCCAAAAGAGCAAGAAGACTGATAGGCCGGATATTGGCAGTAAACTTAGTCACGGATACCCGACTTGCCCCTGCAAATAGCATAAAGCACAGCACGCCATCCAGCAAATAGGCGGCAAAATCAAAATTGTTCTGTAACCGCGCCTCTGCTATGTAGGGTGCAAGCTTTGGTACCTGCTCCAGTATAAGCAGTAATACACTGATGCCCAAAGAAAAGATAATTAAAACAATGTCGCTCTGTATATGCAGCCATTTTTCGTTTACTACACTGATTATCACAATCAAAAGCGCAATCACCGCAAAATAGGAAAGTACGCTCATCTACTATAACCCCCTTGCAATATTTGTCTGAAAATCAAAAGGCATAATACCTTATTCATTATAGGTAAAATGCCTCTTTAATTCAACTGGTTATTACATATCATCTATTGATATCACACCCGGAATATCCCGAAGTTCCATCAGATAATCATCCTTATTCTTCTTTCTCGGAACCAGAATGACGGCATCAATGACACTAGGCAGCCTTTTTGCCTTGGGCTTATTCGTATCAAAAGTGTCGATGATACAGCCGTCTTCCTTCAGCTTACGAAAGATCGTCGTAACCAGCCTTTCTTCCTCCAGTTCCATATGTATTGTCATATATCGGGAATGCACATAAATCCTCCGCTCAATTTCCGGAATAGTGTGCAATGCCAGAACGAGAAGCAATGTCACAATCACTGCTCCGTCCAAAAAACCAATGCCAACTGCAAGTCCCACGCAGGCAGAGAACCAGATACTGGCCGCTGAGGTCAGACCCTTTATCTGTCTTCCCGATACCAGAATCATTCCGGCTCCCAGAAAACCTACTCCGCTTATGAC
>JBJFCM010000145.1:0-9456 GCA_051888955.1 Lachnospiraceae bacterium
GGCACCGGCCAGGGTATAGCGGGTCTTGGTCACCTTTGCCGCCATGAAATAAACGGACATGGTATAAAAAATCGTTTCCGTGCAGCTCATCAGGATGGAGGTCAGCATACCGATATAGGAATCCGTCCCATGGGTCTTGAAAATGTCCAGCACAAGGCCCGTGGCTGCTGAGGACGAGAACATTTTTACCAGTGCCAAGGGTACGATTTCAGCGGGAATCCCTATCTTCTCCGTGAATGTCCCCAGCAGTCCTCCGATAAAATCCATAAAACCGGAGGCGCGCAGCACGCCCACACCTACCATCAATCCTACCAGTGTCGGCAGAATCTGGACTACCGTCGTCAAGCCATCCTTGGCCCCTCCGATGAATTCCTCATAGACCTTCACTTTATTGATCAGGCCATGCGCCACTATGTAAAAGATAATTACCGGTATCACAATATTAGAAAAATTCGCTAAAACATTTGCCATGTCTGCCGTTCTCTTATTCTGCCAAAGTATTTAGTTCACTTTATTAGCAAAGGCTGAGATTTATTCCCCCAAAAATAGGCTCTCATAAAACTGGTTATAATATCTTCCTATAACAGGCTTTAACGTTTGTTCATGAATTTATCAGGAGGTATTTTATTATGTGTACAGCAGCAACCTACAGGACAAAGGATTTCTATTTCGGGCGAACTCTGGATTATGAATTTTCCTATCAGGAAACGGTGACGATAACCCCCCGCCATTTTCCGTTTCCTTTTCGTAAGCTGGGAAATCTTACAACACATTACGCCATGATTGGGATGGCAACCGTTGCAGAGGAATATCCTCTTTACTATGATGCGACCAACGAAAAGGGACTGAGTATGGCGGGGTTGAATTTTCCGGGGAATGCGGACTACAAGCCGGAAGAAAGGGATAAGGACAATGTGGCGCCCTTCGAATTTATTCCGTGGATTTTGGGCCAGTGTGAAACAGTGAAGGATGCCAGAAAACTTCTTTCCCGCATCAATCTGATTAATATTAACTTCAGTGAAGAGCTTCCCTTAGCCATGCTGCACTGGATTATCTCCGACAGGGAAGAATCCATTACGGTAGAATCCATAAAGGAGGGACTTACCGTCTATGATAACCCGGTGGGCGTTCTGACAAATAACCCGCCCTTCGATTATCAGATGTTCAACCTGAACAACTATATTAATATTTCAACGGAGATACCGGAGAATCGTTTTTCAAAGGCTCTGAGTCTGAAAATCTACAGCCGTGGCATGGGAGGCATAGGACTTCCGGGGGATTTGTCTTCCGCATCACGATTTGTAAAGGTGGCATTTACCAAAATGAATTCCCTGTCCAACGATACAGAATCAGAAAGCATAAGCCAGTTTTTCCATATTCTGGGGTCCGTGGCCCAGCAGCGGGGCTGCGTACACTTAGGCGAGGGAAAATATGAAATTACCATCTATACCTCCTGTTGCAATACGGATAAGGGTATATATTATTACACGACCTACGAAAACAGCCAGATTTCAGGAGTGGACATGCACAAAGAAGACTTAAACGGTTCCGGCCTGATAAGCTATCCTCTGATTAAGGGACAACAAATCAGACTGCAGAATTAGCTTTCCCCCGATCCATTACCTTACAAAAAATAATGGCTACCACTGTAGAAAACAACGTGGCAATGACCGCCGGTGCTATCACTGCCGCCGGGTTGGCGCTGCCATACTGGGTCCGATATACAATCATATTGACCGGTATCAGCTGCAGGGATGAAGTATTTAAGATTAAAAAAGTGCACATCTCCCTGCTGGCTGTGCGGGGATGTTCGTCAAGATACTCCGTATTCCCCCGCTCTGCCTCCAGCGCAGCCAGCGCTTCCATGGCCTTTAACCCGGCAGGCGTACAAGCCCAGCCAAGGCCCAGGATATTGGCGATAAAATTCGTGGCAATGAACTCTCTGGCCACATGCTTCTTGGGTATATGTGGAAACATAAACGACAAAAAGGGCTGAATACCCGACGCAAGTCTGGTAATCAACCCTGATTTTTCTGCAATCTTCATAAGCCCCATCCAAAGGGCCATCACTCCAGCCATAGTAATACACAAGGCCACTGCTTCCCTGGCAGACCCCAGGGCCGCATCTGTTACTGCTTCCATATTACCGGTAATGGCTGCATATACCACCCCGATCAGTATCATAAATGCCCAGATATAATTCAGCATATTTTCACGGCTCACATAAACCTTTGCTTATTACCATGTATATGCCGGCCTGCTATTTAATATCTCCTCTTTCCTTTTTATGAAGATACTTACTGGCATACATCAGATTATCTGCTTTCTTCAGGAAATGGTCCAGCGTATGATTCTGTACACGGTTGGTATAGGCACCTATGCTGGCCTGCAGCTTATAGTTTTTATTGCTTGTCTCATTGTATTTTTTGATATCCTGTTCAATCAGACTCACAATTTCTTCGGTCCTGTCTTCAATATCACTGCCCACAAAAGCAATCAGGAATTCATCCCCGCCAATCCTGGCTGCAATCTCATGATGTACGTTTTTTTGGATAATCTGACCAAAGGCTCTGAGCGCCTCATCCCCTTCTGCATGACCATAAGTATCGTTTATCATCTTAAGCCCATCCATATCCATGGAAATAATGGTCATATCCATTTCCTCGGCTGTTTCCAGTATAATTTGTATCTTCTGGTAAAAACCGTTTCTGTTGTACAGCCCCGTCAGAAGGTCGCACATATAGACCTGCATCAGCTTTCTCTGAGACCTCTGCATCTCTAACAGATGCCGGAAATTGGTAAGGAAGGCAGAGTATGCCGTAAACCAGAAGGAATCGATGTCGAAGCTTACAACTGCATAACCCGCTGTCTTTCCTCTCATGTGCATTGTAAGCACCAGCAGAAAATCATTGTCAGCAAGCTGTCTTTGCCTGTCCGGAATCAAATCCCCAAAAGCAATCTGCTCGTCATATTCTACCTCCGGCAGCCCATCCTCTTCCCGATAATGCAATACATTCAACACTTTCGTATAATTTCGGCCGGTATCTGCATATCCGCTGCTGTTGGACTGCAGACCAAGCTCCGTATCCTCAAAAATATCGTCATTGGAACAGAACCAGAAATCCTTATACCGCAAAAGACTCATGTATTCCGGTACCGCCCTGATTACTTCGTCCAGTCTCTCAGCCGTGCCAAAGTTGGCAACCATCTGATTCACATCTCCCTGATACTTAAGCTGCTGGTCAATCTCCGCTCTCAGCCGAACCATCTCAGAGACCACGCTTTGTGTTTCCAGACCCGCGCATCCACAGGAGCGTCCTATCTGCATCTTATTGTAAATCCCCGTAACTCTCTCTTTGTATTCATCCGGTATACCTTCCTCCAGAATCTCAAACAGAAGACGGACAAATTCGTTAATATTCTGAATCCCTGTAGTCAGACGGGGTCTCATATATTTCTCTAAAACCATGCCATCAAACCCGCTGACAGCAATGTCCTCCGGTATCCGGTAGCCTCTTTCCTGAAGATAAGTACATACGGTAATCGCCATAGCATCATTGGCACAGATGATGGCCTCCGGCATAGGAAGCCCATCCGCAAACATCTTATCCATGGCAACCTTGGTAGGATCCTCCCAAAAATATCCGTAATAGACCCGCTTAGCATCAAAAGGAATATTATTCTCAGCTAACACCTCTTTAAAAACATTGAGGCGTTCCTCAGAATAGCTGTTGCCCGGCATACCTCCCATAAAATTAATCGTACGGTAACCATGGTATTCCACCATATGCTTTACTATTTCACGGAAGGAATCACCATAGTCGAAAGCAAAGTTGATACAGCCATCCATATATTTATCTACCGCAATCACAGGTACTCCTGCCGCATTGGCCCGTTTCACCATGGCAATCTGGTCTTCATCCCGCTTAAATGACTCCGACATCAACACAATGGCATCAAAACACTCCACGCTGACAGCATCAAAAATCTTCTTTTCACCAGCGTCAATCAGGTCATTAAAATAAAAATCCGTGATGGTAGAAAAGAATACTACCTTACAATGGTGCTTCCCGCATTCCTTTGCCACGGTCTTAATAATACGCTTCTGCTCATCATTTGCAAAGCAGGCCAAGACAAACGCTATTACTTTGTAATCTTCCCCATCAGAATATTTTTTCCCCATATCATCACTTCTTTCCAGTATACCATTCGGTTCCCTTGCGTCCCCTCCTCAGGGTACCATGTAACCATTATATATGTGCCAATATTACTTGTCCAGCTCACTTTTAGTATATCAAACCCTCCATTTGATTTAAATGGTATTATTTCATATACTTTGCATGACTTTTTTGTGACTTTAGTACTATATTTTACAATATAACTTTAGTACTATATTAGCAACATATACACCGTTGCTACAGATATCACAATCTGGATAATCGCAAACCGGAACACCGTCTGTGTATTGGACCACCCGGATTTTTTGCGCACGTGATCGTGCAGGGGGGTCAGCGTATTTTTGAGAATATGGATTTTAAAAATGCGGATAAGCGACACCTTCAAAAGGCCCAGCCCTCCATCCATGATAAGCACAAAGGCTGCCGGAATATACAAAAGCGGGCTGCCTGTCTTTAAGATGGCAATACTGATGAACACGCCCATAGCCCTGGAACCTGCATCTCCCATCAGCAGCCTGCTGGGCGTAGCGTTGTACCATAGATATCCCAATATACATACAATAAAAAGCAGAACCGGGAAAGAAAAATCTTTTCCTGTTTTTAAGATTTCACTTATCACATAAATCGTTGCCAACGTGATAATCGTCAGAGTTCCCGAAAGCCCATCCACACCGTCGGAGCAGTTTGTCACATTGATGGAGACCCACACCAGCACAATGGCGCACAATGCAAATACGACCGGATGCAGGGTAATACTCCATCCTGCAACAGCAATCGTGCTGGAATTATAGTACAGATACGTTGCGGCTACTGCTGCTGCCACAAATAAGTCCAGCAACCCCTTTTTCAGCTCTCCCCATGGCTTTTTAGCCGTATCATCAAAGAAGCCGGTCAGCATCTCTATCACAATCAGCATCAGATAAATACAAATTTCCACGCTTAAATCCGCAAACAGCAGAACCGCTACCGCAAAGACCAAAACAAAAATGATGCCTGCTCCTCTCGGTTTTCCGGCAGACTTCTTACCATCCACCGCGAACTCCCTGCCCTGATCCTTTGGCAGATAATTACTGCATTTGCTTATCATCAGACAGGTCGCTCCAAAAGCAGCCAAAATCCCGATAAAAGCGATTAAGGGCTGACTGCCGGGGAAAAAATATGAAAACATGTTACATATCCTCCTTACTCATAACTCTGATGCCGGCCTCTCTTAAACGCTGCCGCAATTCCGGCACATTCTGATGGTAAACGCACCCCATCATCCCCGTCCGGTGAGCACTCTCCACATTGGCAGGCATATCATCTATAAAAAAACAGTCCTCCGGCCGCAATCCGAATTCCCGGTAAAAATCAAGATAGATTTCTTTTTCCGGCTTCAGCAAGCCATGGTCGCAGGACACATAAATACCATCCATATACCGTATGGATGGTATATTCTTTGAAAAACGGTGGAACCGCTTGCTGGTATTGGACAACAGGTAAAGCCGGTACCCGTTTTCTTTTAATTCACGCAGCAGCTCTTCCATGGGCGGATTCGGCAGTTGATTGAAACGATATTCCCGGACAAACCTGGCAACTGTTGCATGCAGTCGAGCAGGTATCCGTCTGCACATGGAAAAGACGGCTTCCTCATCCGTCATGGTTCCTCTGTCCAGGCAAATCCACTCCTCCGACCTGCAGACCTGATTTTGCAAAATATAATAGTCTTCTTCCGTTTCCACATACTGCCCTATGTATTCCCGTGCATGATATATGGTCAGCACATTCCCCATATCCAACACAATGTTTATTATCCCCGGTTCTGTCATACACCCTCCACCAAAACAGTATTCGAAAGCATTATAGCATAATATTTTCACTATGCCAATATCTGACCGGAGAGTAAAACCGTTACGGCAGTCACCCGACCATGCCGTAACGGTTTTTATAATACCGGATATCTTTACAGCGTACCGGATGTGAACAGACTCTTCACATGAGAAATTTCTTCTTCCGTCGCCTTCGCTGCCGGTACGTAATAAGATTTGTCTCTTGCAATCTGATACAACTCTTCCTGTGACTGTTCACAGGTTGTGCGGAACTGCTTTAACACATTTTTCAATTCCTTGTTTTCTGTCTGGGGAATCATCTCTGCAAATCTGACCAGCTCCCCGTTGATACCTGTCAGGGTATCTACTACCATTACTTTTTCCTGCATTTCCATGTTGTTTTCCTCCTGTTTCTTCCTGATTATGCGACTACTGTAAAAATTTCATCAACTGCTGCTTGTTTTCCATTGCGGATTTTGCACCTTTTTCGAAAAACTGCTTCACCTGCATATCACTGGCACATTTTGCATATTCCTGCATTTTGCAATGAGTGGTGTCATAGCCGCCAATCAGGTGTCTTAAGTTCTGTAATTCCAATTCTGAGATATTTGACATAGTACTGCCTCCTTTTTTCATTTACAGGTCTATTATTTGTGAAAGGAAGAATTTCTATTCATATAAAAACGCTGTTGACAAATCCTTTCTTCTATAATAGTATACACAATGAACTGTTCACAAAGTAAACTTTTAAAAAGATTCCTATCTTGCTATAAAGGAGAAAAAATGCAGGAACTAAGTGAAGAATTACTGGATGCCTGGGTAAGACTTTTGCTGGCAATCAGCAGTGAAAGAGTCGTTTCCGATATTCCCTATAATGAAGCTTTGATCTGTAACCTTCTATACCGCCACAACCGGCGCAATCCGGAGGAAAAGCTGACTGCAACCGCTCTGTGTGCAGAAACAAAAATGCAGAAATCCCAAATGAACCGCACGCTGAACAGCATGGAAAACAGGGGCTTGATCTTAAGAGAGCGTTCCGCTTCAGACAAACGGCAGATATATGTGACCCTGGATATGACGCAGGCAGATTTATATAAGCGCCAGCACGCCAAGATTTTGAATCTGGTAGACACTATCGTGGATAAATTTGGTGAGGAAAAAGCCATGGAGGCTCTGCAGATGTTCAATGACATCGCCGATGTGGCAAGGGAGGTTATGAAATGATTCGAATTATAGTGGATTCTTCCGCTGATTATGCATTGAAAGAATTGAAGGAAAAAAATATTGAGCTGATACCGATTTCGATTGCCATCGAGGAGCAAAGCTATACGGATGGTATCGATTTAGACAGGAACGAGCTCTATGGCATAATAGAGAAGAGCGGGGAATTTCCCAAGACATCTCAGCCATCACCTGCTGTTTTTCAAGATATTTTCGAAGACGTAAAAGCAAAGAAAGATGAAATCATCTGTATCCTGCTTTCCTCAGCGCTCAGCGGTACCTATCAAAGCGCCATGCTGATCAGGGAAATGACGGAATATGACGGCATCCATATTATCGATTCCCGGGCTGCCACCGCCGCCATCAAAATCATGGCCGATTACGCATGTGAGCTGCGTGAAAAGGGCTTATCCGCAAAGGATATCGTAGAAAAGATTGAGAAGCTGAAATCCCGCATTAAGATAGTCGCCTCTCTGGATACCCTGGAGTATCTCTATCGGGGCGGCCGGTTGAACAGAGCAACTGCCGTCATCGGCAACACCGTCCGTCTCAAGCCCATCATCACCCTGCCGGAGGACGGCACCATCAAAATGATGGATAAACAGATTGGTAAAAAGCACTCCATGGGAGCAATCATCCGGCATATGCATTCCCTTGCCATCGATGACAGCTTCCCCATTTACTCCCTGTACTCCTACGGCACGGAAAACAGTGAAATATTCGAAGAGAAGCTTCAGGCAGAAGGGTTTGCTGTTTCCCGCCGTATACAGATCGGTGCCACCATCGGCTCCCATATCGGACCGGGCGCTTTCGGTATCGTCTTCGTCCTTAAATAAGCGGTGCAAAAAAGGATACCGACACTACTGTCATAATTCCTGTTACCACAATGGCAAGGCTGCTCATGGCGCCTTCTATCTCACCGATTTCCATAGCCTTAGTGGTTCCCAGTGCATGGGCTGCCGTACCAATCGCCAGTCCCTTTGCAACAGGCTCCGTAATCCGAAAAAGCCTTAATATCAGCTCTGCCAGCACATTGCCGGAAATACCGGTAATACAGATAGCCACTACCGTGAGCGTCACGATACCGCCCATTTTCTCGGATACGCCCATGCCGATAGCGGTCGTAATCGATTTCGGCAACAGCGTCACGTACTGCTCATGGTTCAATCCAAAGCCGAGCGATAACAGAAAAATACTTACCATGGCCGTAAGCACTCCTGCCGCTATTCCACCAAAAATAGCAGCAGGATATTTTTTTAGAAGCGAAAGCTGCCTATACAAAGGAATTGCCAGGCTGATGGTGGCAGGGGTCAGAAAATAGCTGATATACTTCGCTCCGTCATTATAGGTTTCGTAATCGATGTCAAACAGAAGCAGCACACCAATTATCATAATGGATGCAAGCAGCAGAGGATTGAAAAGTGCCATTTTAAATTTCTTTTTTAACAAAAGGCCGATTTCATATCCGATAAAACTGAGAACAACTCCAAAATAGACGGATTGCGTAATAAATTCCTTCATGCTTCCGCCCTCTCTTTCTCCACATCCTCCGACATTTCTTCTTTCGCAGTATGTCTGATGATAAACTGTGAGGTTTTACCGGTCACTACCATAATCAAAAGAGTCGTAATCAGACTGATTACAATCAAAGGAACCAGCATTTGTTTCAATTCCTCTATGCTCGCCATGATTCCTACTGTGGGCGGAATAAACATAATTGCCATATTTTCCACTAAAAAGTCCGCTACGCCCTCTACCTTTTCCAGTGGAATGATATGTGTCATCAGCCCCAAAAGCATCAGCACCAGCCCGTATACACTGGCTGCTATCGGCAACGGAATCAGATATTCCATAAGCTCTGCAATCAGGGAAACAATTAGAATGATTGTAAGCTGCTTTAAGTACTTCATGTTGTCTGCCTCTCCTATATCTGGTGTCTCACGACCGCATACTCATCGTTAGAAGAAAAATAGGGACATTCCTTGCAGCTGCCGGACAAAAAACGGTACATCTCGTCCTCATCCAGATTGACCGCACAGGTATAGTATTCCTCGTCCTCGTCATATTCATAATTTGCACACATATCACAATTGCTCTGCGCCATATATTTCCCTCGTTTTCCATTTGCTTTATAACTGTTTTATCTTACCTTTCTCCTTTATGGATTGCAATGTACAAATGTTACAAAATTTCAAGCTGCTCATTTTCCTTACAAATCTGTTCCATCTTCCCATCAGAAAAATAGTAGG
>JBJFCM010000146.1:0-2144 GCA_051888955.1 Lachnospiraceae bacterium
TGTTATTATGAAAATAAGAAGAAAGTTATCTTTGCTGCTGGCATTGTGCATGGCAGTTCTTTTTACCGCCTGTGGCAAGGAGGTAGTGGACTTTGAAGAGCAGATTACTACAGACGGGAATATCGTAACGCAATCGACTGGAACAGAAGCATCCGGGGAAGAGGCATCTGCAACGGCAACTGCTATGAACGAGGCATATACAGCGGACATGGACGTACAGGAAACCGTTGCAGAAGAACCGGTGGACGACTCTGCGTACCTGCCGATAGAGGGGGAGTACTACTATGATTTGGAAAATGTGGTTCTTTACCTGTATCTGTATGATGAGCTTCCTCCCAATTATATTACAAAGGACGAGGCAAATGCCCTTGGTTGGTCCGGCGGGTCTGTGGAGAGGTATGAAGAAGGCGCGGCCATAGGCGGTGACCAGTTTGGAAACCGGGAAGGACTGCTTCCTAAGGCGGATGGGCGCAGTTATACAGAATGTGATATTGACACTTATGGGGAAGATTCAAGGGGAGCAAAGCGGCTTCTGTTTTCCAATGACGGTCTCTATTTTTATACCGAGGACCACTATGAGTCTTTTCATGAAGTGATTGTACAGGAAGATTATACGGTGGAGGTAATGGAATAGTGGAGATGGAATATACCTTGGACTGCAGAGAGATGACAGGAAGGAAAGAGGCACATGACTATATAGCAGAGCAGCTTTCTTTTCCGGCATATTACGGGCAAAATCTGGATGCTCTGTATGACTGCCTGACGGATATGCCGGTCAGCCATATTACGCTCACGAATATAGAAAGTTTACAGGATATGGGCTGGTATGGTACTGCAATATTGGGAGCCTTTGAAGATGCGATGGCGGATAATCCGCGGCTGACAGTGGATTTTATTTCCACGGAGGAAGAATAAGACATAGGAGAGACGATGATGATACCTAAGGATCCGGTAATGCTGCTCAGTTTTGTAAATATGAAGCTCAGGGACTTCTACAGAGATATAGAAACCCTCTGTGAACAGCTTGACATTGAGCAAAAAGAATTAGAAGAAAAACTGGCGGGGATTGATTACCATTATGACAGAAATAAAAACCAATTCGTTTAGAAAGGGCAGCCGCTGCCAGGTGTGTACCGGCTGCGGCAGATGCTTTGGCAACAAAAGAATAGATGCAGTGAGCAG
Organism: Lachnospiraceae bacterium; assembly: GCA_051888955.1. Classification (GTDB taxonomy): domain Bacteria; phylum Bacillota; class Clostridia; order Lachnospirales; family Lachnospiraceae; genus Acetatifactor. The sequence continues at coordinate 1,183 of JBJFCM010000146.1, forward strand.
CTTTTTTGCGGATGATATGAGTATAAGTGGTCATTTTGGGCAAAAGCAGGGCTACCTGGTGGCAGTAGATATTGGTACGACTACCATCGCCATGCAGCTTCGCAGTTTATATGACGGGAAAATCATTGACACCTTCTCCTGTATCAATCCTCAGAGAAACTATGGGGCGGATGTGCTTTCCAGGATAGAGGCTGCGGAGCAACCGGAAGCAAAAGAGGCTATGAAGCAGGCTGTGCGAGGTGCACTGGAAAAGGGCATCCGGCAGTTCAGACGGCGCCTGGAGGTATTGCAGCTTGCATCAGGCATCTGTGGTATGACAATTGCAGCCAATACCACCATGATACATCTGCTGATGGGATATGATGTGAGCAGGCTGGGGAAGCATCCCTTTGTGCCGGAGACCCTTTCCGAAATTCGGACGGAGTTGTTTGGAATAGATACGGTGATTTTACCGGGGGCTTCAGCTTTTATCGGTGCGGATATCGTGGCAGGTGTCCATGCGCTTTCCATGCAGGAGAGGGACGAGGTCACCTTACTGCTGGATTTGGGAACCAATGGTGAGATGGTGCTTGGCAATAAAGACAGGCTGATTGCAACGGGAACGGCAGCAGGGCCTGCCTTCGAGGGGAATGCAGATTGTTACGGCACGGACTTGATGTATCTTACTGCGAAGCTTTTGGAGGAAGGCATTCTTGACTCTACAGGGCTTCTTGCAGACCCCTATTTTGAAAGTGGCATTGATATTGGCGGAGTACATATCACACAGCAGTATATCCGGCAATTGCAGATGGCCAAATCGGCAATCTGCACAGGCATCCGCATTTTGTGTAAAAAGTACGGGCTGAAGGATTTTACAGGAATAGACAGGGTATGGCTGGCCGGTGGTATGGGGTATTATTTGAACCCACAGGCGGCAGCAGCAATTGGGCTGATACCGCAAGAACTGGCAGACAGGACGATAG
>JBJFCM010000147.1:0-9377 GCA_051888955.1 Lachnospiraceae bacterium
CTGACAATACGCAGGCGAGCGTAGAAACACAGGCAGATATCCAGACAGATATACAGGCGGACATGCAGACGGAGGAAGAGGCGGCTGCGGTCACGTCAGCCATCAGCTCTCTGCCGTTACATATCATGGATGACAAGTACAGAACCTTTTATGAGGTCTTCGTGTATTCCTTTTATGACAGTGACGGAGATGGCATAGGGGATTTGCAGGGTCTGACAAAAAAGCTGGATTATATTAACGATGGAGATGCTTCTACAGACACGGATCTGGGCTGTAACGGTATCTGGCTGATGCCCATCATGCCGTCCACTACCTATCATAAATATGATGTGACGGATTATTATGGAATTGATTCGGAATATGGTACCATGGAGGATTTTGAGGCGTTCATGGCAGAGTGTGAAAAAAGGGATATTCATGTGCTTATCGACCTTGTCATCAATCATACCTCCTCCAAGCACCCATGGTTTACGGAGGCAGTTACCTACTTGCAGAATTTGGGGGATGGAGAGCCTTCTGTGGAGGATTGTCCCTATTTTGACTATTATCATTTCGCAAAGGAAAAGGGAAACGGTGCTTGGTATCAGGTGCCCGGAACAGACTGGTATTATGAAGCGCCATTCTGGAGCGAGATGCCGGATTTGAATTTGTCCAGCGAAGCTGTACGGAATGAAATTGCTGATATTACCCAGTTCTGGCTGGACAAGGGAGTAGCAGGCTTCAGGCTGGATGCAGCCAAGGAATATGTTTCGGATAACACGACAGCGAATGTGGAAATCCTGACCTGGTTAAACGATACGGTAAAGAGCCAGAAGGAAGATGCCTATATCGTAGCGGAGGTCTGGACCAATGCGGATACTTATGCGAAGTATTATGCCAGCGGAATAGACAGTACCTTTGATTTCCAGTTTGCTGCACAGGATGGCGCGATTGCCGGTACCTTAAACGGAGCCGGCGGCAATACGGCAGAGACCTTTGGCAGGGCTGTAGAACAGGTGGCGGAAAGAATTTCCGAATATAACCCTGACTTTATTGATGCTCCTTTTTATACCAATCATGATATGGGAAGAAGTGCCGGCTACTATGCCGGAGAGGGCAGCGAGGAAAAGACGAAGATAGCACAGGCTATGAACCTTTTGATGAGCGGCAACGCCTTTTTATATTATGGGGAAGAGCTGGGAATGAAGGGGGCCGGCAAGGATGAAAATAAGCGTGCGCCTATGCAGTGGTCATCCGATGCGTCCGCAGAAGGTATGTGTGACGGACCGGAATATATGGATAGCATAAAAATGAAGTTTGGCAGTTTAGAGGAACAGGAGGCGGACCCAGCCTCCGTGTATCACTATGTCAAGGATGTCATTCATATAAGAAATGCGTTTCCGGAGATTGCAAGAGGAGAGACAGAGTATCTGGAGGAGGTGTCCGGTTCGCAGGCATGTGTGTTCAAAAAGACCTATGAAGGCTCGGAAATCCTTTTAGTCTACAATTTATCTGCCGAACAGGTTTCCTTGGATAGAAGCGGTATTACAGTGAATGGACAGGAATGGAGCAGCCTTAGTGCAAAAGCAATATTACTTACCGGAGAGGAACAGATAGCAGAAGAAGATACTATGCTGACGCTCCCGCCCTATAGTGTTGTAGTATATCAATAAAAGAACAGTAACAAATCAAAAGCCCTGTAGGGGGAAACCTACAGGGCTTTCGATTGTGTAAAAGGGGAATTCTTCCGGAATTGCTAATTAGCATTCTTGACATCTCTATCAAGACAAATAAATATTACCTCAAAAACTAAAATATGTCTATAACAATATTGCGGAAAAATAAAACTATATTAGCCAAGAATGTATAAAAATGGCAATCTTTTAATATAATATTATTTTTGATTATAAAAATGTTAGCGTGAGTAAATGCATCAGCTTTCATAAAAGAGGCGTTCTGCCACAAGCTCTGCCGGCAGTTCCAGACCGGCACCTTCCAGCTTCTTTTCTAAAAGCTCAATTTTATGGAGCTGCTGTTTGGTTCGAAGCTCATAATGCTCTAAGGTTTCCTTATAAAGAGGATTGCCCATCAGCGTTTCCCTGGTCTGCTTTGAGAACGGGCAATAGTGAGATAAAATGGTTCGGGCGGGCTTCGTCAGCCTCGGGGAACCGGAGGACTCAAACAATATGTATGTCACATAGTCGCGGATGAACATCTCTTTAAAGCTGCCATGGGCTTTCAGAAGAGAAGCCTTGATACGCTCCTTGGCATCAGCGGACAGGTCATGGCTTTTTCGATAAAACTGGATATAATCAAAGTATTCACTTGTCAGAGAAGGATCAGAAACATCGTTCCAGCGAGGACCTTGAATACGTTTGCACATTTCCCAACGGTATTCGCCGACAAGGCGTACTACGGCAGAATATAAATCCTCTAAATAGAAGACCGGAAGCATCATACGAGCGGAGGTGGTTCGACGGCGCCCTTCTATTTCCTGCCACATGACACCTCGGGTACCGATATTCGGCATCAGAATGATGTCGGGCATCACTTCCGTATGGAAGGATTCTCTGGGAATGCCTGCGGCAGTATTTGAATATAAATATTCTCTGTAAAAGGCGCTATAATCCAAAGATTGGATTGTACCTAAAATTTTCTTTAAAGCATCTGCGGAAACAAGGGAAGCATCCAAAGTCTTCAGTGCATTTGCAGCAGAAAAAACAGGGCAAAAAGTAGAAATGCGGCCAAAGGTCATTTTATTTACGGATGGGAACATGTTTTTCAGTTCATACTCCACCTTTTTATGTGCATCGGCAAAAAGAGCAGTTTCTTTGGCGGCATTGATTTTTCCGGTAACCTTCAAACTGTGCAGATAGTCGGTATAATCCTGGTCAAATTCATTGCGGCTGGGTTCTTTACTGCCGTTATAAATGGCGATAAGCCAGTCATATAGCGTATAGACAGGACCATGGGAACCAAGGGCAAGGCGTTCGGCCGTCTGCCCTAAGAATATGGTGTTTTCCGTTCCCGCAAGCTGTTCATCCACAAACCCAAAATAAAGGAACATGCGAATGGGCAGGGGAGGAGCACTATCCTCTATGGCTCGGAAGAATACCAGACTGTAAAGCTCATAAAATTGCGCGGAAATCTCCATGCGGAGACTTCTGGAAGCATCCTCATCAGCTTTTCTGACATCAGCATTTTTATATAGGGAAATCAATTTGTCAAAATGCAGGCAAAAATCCGTATCTGCCTGAGAATAGTTTAAAATGGTCTGTAGTGAGCCGGTAGTTTGCAAGAGGATATCCTCTTTATTGGAAACAGATACGCCTTGCGCTACAGCGGCAACCGGGTCTGTATCTACAGAAGGCGCTTCGTTAGAGCAGGATGCCTGGACAGATTGCATATCTTCCGCATCAGAAGTCTCCGGAAAGTTCTGCAATTGCATAAGGGTACAGGCAGATGCCATCATCTTTTCGTAACCGGAGCAGGCCGCAGATATCAATTCTGTAGAGATGCCGGGCTCTTTTTCCAAAGACGCACTGCTGCCGGCTGCGGATTGACCTATCAGTTCCAGAATAGTATTCATCTGTCTGAAGGCAGAACGGACAAATACGGTACAATAGCCGGGACTTCCATTAAAAAGAGTTTCCAGTGAATCGATGCTGGAAACAGGATAGCACAATAAAGTGGCATCCTCTAAGGCTTTGCAGTTCATTTGATGGGAAGCTGCCTGTAACTCACAGATGCCAATCACCTCACCATTGGAGAGTGTGTATTCTCCACCTGGAAAGGAAATGGAAAAACTGCCTTTTAATATCAGATAAAGTTCATTTACCGGATCACCGGCTTCAAACAGAAGCTGGTCCTTTTTTATAGAAACAGCAGACATAAAACCCTCCTTTATAATATACAAACCCCTCTTTTTTATTATACTCTTTACTTAAAATGAAAACAATAAAAATAAAATCCCGCTTTTTTAGAAAGACTTACTGTACTTTTTAGAAAATTATGATACAATAAAAATACATGAGTGTCATTTTATGGGGGTAGTTGATATTGGAACAGGATATTGAATACAGACGCAGATTGGTAGAAGGCTATAGAAAAGAAGTAGAGCCGCTTTTCCGTTACCTTCCCTGGCTTGAGGCGAAGAGGGGAGAGAAGGTGAGTTCTGTCTATAGGGAAAATGATCTTGGGCAGAATTCCGTGGCGATACCGGTCTATGACAGTACCTTGTTGTCTTTCGTGAAGGAGGTACAGAGAGGAACCTTGACGGACCGGAATTATGTATATGTATATTCCCGTTACCACATATCAGGGCCTGAGGAAGAGCGCAGACTGATTGCAGGCGTAACGATTAAGAATATAGAGATTTTGACAGGTATTCTTTCTAACTATGTGTGCGGTGGAATGACGAAAGGCTGGCTGTGGTCACAGGCAGTAGAGGAGGGTATCTTTTTGGATATTCTGCAGAAATTCAAGGAGCTGTTTGATATGTGGGATCAGCCGACAGCAATTCAGGGGAAACAGGAGTAATATATATGGGCGAAAAGTCATTGCAAAAGAAAAGATTTATACTGGAGACTGCCAGAAAGGTATTCATGGAAAAGGGATATAAAAACGTTACCATGAAGGATATCGTAGAGGCATGTGACATCAGCCGGGGTGGATTGTATCTTTATTTCAGCAGCACAGCGGAGATTTTTATGGAGGTTCTCAGGATGGAGACCGAAGAAGCGGATGACGTGTTTTCGGACAGCATCACGGAGGATGCAACGGTTGCGGATATTCTGACCCTGTTTTTGAAGGAACAGAAGAAGGAACTTCTCAGAAAAAAGGACAACCTTACCATAGCCACTTATGAATATTATTTTGGGGAAAATATACCTAAAAAGGATAATATTTTAAAGAGGCAGTTTGATTCTGCGGTGAAGATTATCGAAAAGCTGATAGAGGCGGGCGTGGAAAACGGCGAATTCTACTGTGAGGACTGTCTTGGTACTGCCCGTAATATCATGTTCGTGATAGAGGGTCTGAAGATATCTGCCCATACGATAGGAATCACATCGGATTTAGTGGATGAGGAATTACTTTATATCTTAAAAGAATTAGGAATTGAAGAGTGAGACGGACATGCTGACTAAATGCTTCAAGGGCGAAGACCTTGGGGCATTTTTTAGGGAGGTAAAGAATTAATATGGTTGAACATGTGATAGACATGGATCTGCCGGTAGGGGAAAAGCTGGCTATCAGGAAAAACAGAATCTGCTTTAAAGAGGATAACGGCCATCTTGGCAGGATTTCCATTGTATCCGGCATTCATGGTGATGAACTGGAGGGGCAGTATATCTGCTATGAGGTGGCGAGACGAATCGCGGAAAATCCGCAGGCCCTGCAGGGGATTGTAGATATTTATCCGGCGCTCAATCCAATCGGTATCGATATGTCTCACAGGAATATTCCCAAGCTGGAAATGGATATGAACAGGATGTTTCCGGGCAATAGCCGCGGAGATCTGTTTGAACGGACGGCTGCCGCTATTGTGGAGGATCTGGTCGGGTCTGATATCTGTATCGACGTGCATGCCAGTGATATTTTTGTCAGGGAGATTCCACAGGTGAGGGTCAGTGAAGAATTTGCAGAAAAGCTGCTCCCTTTTGCCAAGCTTATGAATGTGGATATGATATGGATGAATGCAACAGCCACTGTACATGAAGCTACGCTGGCACATTCCATGAATGTGCTGGGGGTACCCACCATGGTGGTGGAACTGGGGCTGGGTAACAGCATTAACAGAGGCTACGGAAATCAGGTGGTAGATGGCATTTTCAACCTGATGTACGAAATGGGGCTGTGGACCAAGAAACCGGGACAGGTACAGATGCCGGTAATATCCAGCGATGGGGAAGTGGAATTTATCCGCAGTGATGAAAACGGCATTTTCCTGCCAAACATTGAACATAATCACTATGTCAAAAAGGGTGAGACGATAGGGGAACTGGTGGATCCCTACAGTGGAAAACAGAAAAAACTGTTTCTGGCAGGAAGGGACGGACTGGTGTTTACCTTAAGAGCATATCCGGTAGTGTATCCGGGAGACCTGATAGCGAGGATATTGACAGGAATAGAGTAAGAAGGAGACAGTTATGTATACGAAGGAAATTTATACGCTGCACTCTACCTATAGAGAAGATATGACGGTAACGGGGTACCAGTTTGGAAAAGGAGATAAGGCCGCATGTATCGTTGGTTCCTTCAGGGGAAATGAAATCCAACAGATGTATATATGCTCCCAACTGGTAAAGGCGCTGAAGGAGCTGGAAAATAATGGATGCATCAGTTCCGGCAAGCAGATACTGGTGATTCCCAGCATCAATCTTTATTCCATGAATGCGGGGCAGAAATTTTTTGGCGTAGAGCAGGCGGATATCAACAGAATGTTTCCCGGGAGCGAAACGGGAGATACTACCGCCAGGATTGCGGCGGCACTGTTGAAGGAAATTCAGGATTATACCTATGGTATTCAGTTTGCCTCTTTTTATATGCCGGGAGAATTTGTCCCTCATGTCAGGTTGATGAAGACGGGATATCAGAATACTTCACTTGCCAATTTGTTCGGTCTTCCTTATGTGGTGGTGAGAAAGCCGTCTCCCATTGATACGAGGACATTGAATTTTAACTGGCAGGACGAGATGACGGCAGCTTTTTCAGTCTATACCAATAAGACATCTGAAATTGATGAGAAGAGCACCAGGCAGGCAGTGGCAGCAGTGCTGCGTTTTCTCACCCGTATGGGAATCCTTCGGTATGAGAGCCATAGCGGCTATATCAGCCATATTATCATGGAGGAGGATCTGACGGATGTGCAGGCAGGCTGCGCCGGTATTTTCAGAGGGCTCACCGAACTGGGGGAGGATGTACGCTATGGGCAGGTGATGGCAGAAGTCGTGGATCCCAGGGAAGGCAGTGTGAAGCAGACGATACTGGCTCCTACGGACGGCATTGTGTTTTTTGCGCATACAGAGGCGCTGGTATCCCAGTATGATGTTATCTACCGGTTGATTCACAGGCTGCACGAGTGAGGAATGTGGGCAGCAGGACAGTCGGAGAACTCAAAATTATGCAAAATTTGTAACAATGTAACATTGCAAGGAAGTAAAAGGTCTTGTATAATGTAACACATATTAGTTCATATTCACGGGAGGAAATCATGGAAAACGTTAGACGTATCTATGTAGAAAAGAAAGAACCCTTTGCGGTTAAAGCGAAGGAGCTGCATGAAGAGCTGAAGAACTATCTGGGTATTGCCGGACTAAAAAGTGTCCGCGTGCTGATCCGCTATGATGTGGAGAATATTTCGGAGGAGACTTTTGAAAAGGCATGCCGCACCGTATTTTCCGAGCCACCGGTAGATGATTTATATTTGGAAAATATCGAGCTTTTACCCGGTGACAGGGTATTCAGTGTGGAGTTTCTGCCGGGACAGTTTGACCAGAGAGCGGATTCGGCGGTACAGTGCGTGAAGTTCCTAAAAGAGGATGAGGAGCCGATTATCAGGACTGCTGTTACCTATGTGGTTACCGGCGATGTTTCCGATGAAGAATTCGCAAAGATAAAAGCTTACTGTATCAACCCTGTGGATTCCAGGGAAACAGATATGGTGAAGCCGGACACCCTGGTGACTGTATTTGAGGAGCCTGCTGATGTTATTGTTTTTGAAGGCTTTACAAAGATGCAGGAAAAGGAATTAAAGGATTTGTATGACTCCTTAGGTTTAGCTATGACCTTTAAGGACTTTAAACATATTCAGAATTATTTTGCGGGGGAAGAGCACAGGGATCCTACCATGACAGAAATCCGCGTGCTGGACACCTATTGGTCCGACCATTGCCGCCATACCACCTTCTCTACAGAGCTTACCGATGTGGAGTTCGGAGAAGGCTATTACAGAGAGCCGCTTGAAACCACTTATCAGAGCTATCTGGACACCAGAGAGGAAATCTTTCAGGGCAGAAGTGACAAATTTGTCTGCCTGATGGATTTGGCTCTCATGGCTATGCGTAAGCTGAAGAAGGACGGCAAGCTGGAGGATATGGAGCAGTCCGATGAAATCAATGCCTGCTCTGTAGTCGTACCTGTGGAAATGGATTACGGCGATGAAAAAGTAACAGAAGAATGGTTGGTATTCTTTAAAAATGAGACCCACAACCATCCTACAGAGATAGAGCCCTTTGGTGGAGCTGCCACCTGTCTGGGCGGTGCCATCCGAGATCCCCTTTCTGGACGTGGCTATGTATACCAGGCTATGCGTGTGACCGGTGCGGCAGATCCTACCGTTCCCGTATCCGAGACTCTGCATGGCAAGCTGTCCCAGAAGAAGCTGGTACGTGGTGCCGCATCGGGTTATTCTTCCTATGGTAACCAGATTGGTCTGGCTACCGGTTATGTGAAGGAAATCTACCATCCTTCTTATGTAGCAAAGCGTATGGAAATCGGTGCCGTAATGGGCGCTGCTCCCCGTAAGAACGTTATCCGTGAAAATTCCGACCCGGGCGATATCATTATTCTGCTTGGCGGCCGTACAGGACGTGATGGCTGTGGCGGTGCGACCGGTTCCTCCAAGGTACATACCGATACCTCCATAGAGACCTGTGGCGCTGAGGTGCAAAAGGGTAATGCACCTACCGAGCGTAAGATACAGAGACTGTTCAGAAGAGAAGAAGTCAGCCGTTTGATTAAGAAATGTAATGACTTTGGTGCCGGCGGTGTTTCCGTTGCTATCGGTGAGCTGGCCGATGGTCTGGTTGTTGATTTGGACAAGGTACCTAAAAAATATGCCGGTCTGGACGGTACGGAGCTCGCAATTTCCGAATCCCAGGAGCGTATGGCAGTTGTTGTGGACAAAAAAGATGTGGATACCTTCTTAGGCTATGCGGCAGAGGAGAATCTGGAGGCTGTGCCCGTGGCAGTGGTAACAGAAGAGCCGAGACTGGTGCTCAACTGGAGAGGAAAGGATATCGTTAATATATCCCGCGCCTTCCTGGATACCAACGGTGCACATCAGGAGACTACCGTAAAGGTGGACATCCCCGGTGAAGAGGATAATTTCTTAAATAAGATAGCAGTTCCGGCAGTAGAGGAAAAATTGGAGGCTGATGATGTAAAGGGGGCATGGCTGGCATTGCTTGCTGATTTGAACGTATGCTCCCAGAAGGGTCTGGTGGAGATGTTCGACTCTTCCATTGGTGCTGCCAGTGTGCTGATGCCTTATGGCGGTAAGTACCAGCTTACCGAGACGCAGAGTATGGTGGCAAAGCTCCCTGTATTGCAGGGTAAGACCGATACCGTTACCATGATGAGCTACGGCTTCGATCCATATCTTTCTTCCTGGAGCC
>JBJFCM010000148.1:0-2094 GCA_051888955.1 Lachnospiraceae bacterium
GAAAGACTTATCCCGTTTCAAGCGGAATTAGATTCCCGATGGAGCGGAATATGCATTATGAATGTTCATCTGATACAAGCTAATAACCAAATTTAACTGCTTTGGATACCTAAATAAGTAATCTTTTAACAAACCTATAAAACGTTGCTTTTCATTAAGAACACACTCAGAGTTTTTTAGCAATAATTCAAATTGCTCCGAAAAGCAAGGACCATTTTCGTTGTCCTTTGTTTCAGTATGAGCCATTTCTGATAATGTCATAATGTACCACAAAGAAAAATGTCCCTGGTGTGGTATGATATCCTCCTATAAAGGAGGTTGATTTTATCAGAAAGGTTAATTTAAACATGGATGAACAAAAAAAGTATGAAGTAATTAAAAGACTGGTTGATGAAAATGGTAATAAGGAGCGAGCTGCTTTGACCCTTGGCATTACAAAAAGACAGGTATACCGCTTGATTAAGGTCTATCGCGAAAAAGGCAAGGCTGGCTTTGTTCATGGCAATAGAGGGCGCAAACCTGTCTCCACTATCCCTGATGCCACCAGACAGCTCGTACTTGATCTGTATAAGACAAAATATTCCGGAGCTAATTTCACACATTTCACAGAGCTTTTGGAACGTATAGAAGGTATTAAGCTGTCCGTCACCACGGTTACTTCCATCCTTGAGGAAGATTACATCCTCTCACCAAGGGTCACCAAGGCCAAGCAGAAGCGTAAAAAAAAAGAACTCAAGGCGAAACAGGCAGCCGCTAAAAGCAAAAAGGAATCTGATCAGCTTCAGGCAAACCTGGTTGCTGTCGAGGATGCCCATTCCAGACGCCCCAGATGCGCCTATTTAGGAGAATTGGAACAGATGGATGCCTCTGCTTACGAATGGTTCGGTACAGGCAAGACTACTCTCCACATCGCTGTGGATGATGCCTCTGGTGCCATTACAGGAGCATGGTTTGACGAACAGGAGACTTTATCCGGCTATTACCACGTTTTCCATGAAATACTGGTAAACTACGGTATCCCCTACAGGTTTTTCACTGACCGGAGAACGGTGTTTACCTACCAAAAGAAAAATTCCTCCTCTATCGAGGAAGATACCTATACACAGTTTGCATATGCCTGTAAACAGCTGGGAGTAGAAATTGATGTCAGCAGTGTACCTCAGGCCAAGGGCCGGGTAGAGCGGATGTTTGAGACTTTACAGTCACGTCTGCCAGTTGAATTAAGACTGGCAGGCGTGACCACCATAGAAGCTGCAAATGAATTCTTAAACTCCTACATAAAAGAATTCAATGCCAAATTCGCTTTACCCATAGATAGTATCAAATCTGTGTTTGAAGCGCAACCCTCAAATGAAAAAATCAATCTCACGTTGGCGGTTCTTACACAACGCACTGTGGACAGTGGACACTGTATCCAGTTCAAGAAACAGCATTACCGTATGCTCAACAGTTACGGCATACAGACACACTACCGTAAAGGAACCAAGGTGATGGTTATTCAGGCTTACGACGGAAGCCTCTACTGTAATGTAAATGACAAAGATATCTATGCTTTAGAAGCCATTCCGGAACATGAGGAAAAATCCCGGAATTTCGATGATAATTATGAAAAGCCGGTTCCACAAAAAAGAAAAATACCATCCATGAACCATCCTTGGCGCAGCAAAACCTTCTGGAAGTTTGTAAAAGCCCAGGAACACCACTGGAATGACGACATACCTGCCTGATGAATATTCCGCAACCCCGACATTCCAGAATATAGGAAATCGGTATTCCGGATACGGAAACCATCATTGATTGGCTTAGTTATTTTTCATAAGAAATTGAGTCATTGTCAAGCCCAAAGCCGCTTTGCGGTGCGTTAGCAGGCTTTACAATGGCGAGATTTCTGATATGATTCGTGACGCCAATCAGTGTAGACATTTAGACCGGAATATTCACCCAATAGATTAAACCGCCTTGTAATCCTATAAAAATGCACCGGCATTAACCGGTGCAAATGTTTTAAAAAATTTGAGACATTATCAAAAATGCTTGACATGCATTTATCATACTAATAAATTTATTAGATACTATGTTTTTGCAATAATTTCA
>JBJFCM010000149.1:0-9182 GCA_051888955.1 Lachnospiraceae bacterium
ACTTATACGAGGAACCGTATCAGGCACCATATCCTTCCCTTTGCAGAAAAGGAGATTGCGGGCGGGGCCGTTGCCAATATGGGCCGGGCCGCCGACATTCTGGTGGAGACGGAGGATTTTGTGCGGCAGGAGACCCAAAAGGCATACCGGGACTGCGTGATCTCTGGAGAAAAAACAGTGATAAAAGAGGCAGGTGTAGTAACGGAGAGCAGTGAAGCAGCATCCCAGATTCTGTCCGTGGAACATATGCTTTCTTATCACCCCCTTATACAGAAGCAGGTCATTCTTTACTGTCTGGAGAGGCTGACACCGGCAAAAAAAGACATTACCCATATCCATGTGGAGGATGTGCTGGCGCTCTTTTTACGAAGCGGTAACAGGGAAATCCATCTTCCTTATGGCATAACAGCCAGACGGAGCTATACAAAAGTCATATTGGAAAAAAGCAGTTTAAAATGTGCAGGCGGCAGTGCTGTATCCAAGGATGAGCAGGCCGTCAGCTATGAGATAGAATTGCCGGGACTTGGTGGGGAGGCTCTTTTGGTTTCTCTTCCTGATGGTTCCATCATGGAATTTGAGGCTTTTGAATGTGAAAAAACGATAAATATTCCACAAAATCAGTATACGAAATGGTTTGATTATGATAAAATAAAAAAACCGTTGGCAATCCGTACCAGACAAATCGGGGATTATCTTGCTTTTAATGCGGCATTTTCTAAAAAGTCTATTCAGGATTATATGGTAGAGGAAAAGATACCCGGCAACGAGCGGGACAGTATATATCTTTTAGCAGAGGAGCACCATATTCTTTGGGTAACAGGACACCGCATCAGCAGCTTTTACAAGATAAATGAAAATACAAAACATATATTGCAGGTACGATTAAGAGGAGGACAATAGTATGTCGGAGCATGTAAGAGTACTTTTAACGGAAAAAGAAGTAGACGACAGAATACAGGCGATTGGCGACCAGATCAGCAAGGATTATGCCGGAAAGCAGGTACATCTGGTATGCGTTTTAAAGGGCGGCAGCTTTTTTATGTGTGAGCTTGCCAAGAGAATTACCGTACCGGTTTCTCTGGATTTCATGTCTGTTTCCAGTTATGGTAATGCCACCAAGTCCAGTGGCGTAGTGAAGATTGTAAAGGATCTGGATGATTCTATTAAGGATAAGGATGTACTGGTAGTAGAGGATATTGTGGATTCCGGCAGGACACTCAGCTACCTGATGGAGATGTTAAAGGACAGAGAACCTGCCAGCCTGCATCTGTGTACGCTTTTGGATAAGCCGGACAGACGGGTGGTAGAGGTAAAGGTAGATTATACAGGATTTCAGATTCCGGATGAATTCGTGGTAGGCTACGGACTGGATTATGACCAGAGATACCGTAATCTTCCTTATATCGGAGTTGTGGAATTTGAAGATTGACGTTCAAAGGACGGTCAGGAGGAGAAATTTTGAAACAGAGCATGAAAGGTTATAACCAATATTTTCTGATTATTATTCTATTGCTCTTCGGTCTGTTCTTCATCAATTCCTGCCAGGGAAGAAATGAAGATTACACCAGGGCTGAATTTATACAGGATATAGAAGCGGAGAATGTAAGAGAAGTACTGATTCATCCCAATGGTGAGGCGCCTACCGGATATCTGGAGATTATTATGAACTCCGGTGAAGAAAAGACGCTCTATGCAACGGATATCACAGAGCTGGAGACATTGGTAAGAGATAGAGGCATAGAGCCGCAGGTACTGGATATAGAGAGAGAGAACTGGTTTCTGACCTCCATGTTGCCTATTCTGGTAGTAGTGGTGGTAGGGGTATTCCTCTTTGTAATGATGAATTCCCAGAATGCAGGCGGTGGCAGCAACGGTAAGATGATGAACTTCGGCAAGAGCCGGGCCCGACTTTCCATGGGCGAGGGCAGGACTACGCTGAAGGATGTGGCAGGTCTGAAGGAAGAGAAGGAAGAGCTCCAGGAAATCATAGATTTCTTAAGGGAGCCGGCAAAATTTACCAGAGTAGGTGCGCGTATTCCCAAGGGCGTGCTGTTAGAGGGTCCTCCCGGTACCGGTAAGACCCTGCTTGCAAAAGCGATAGCCGGGGAAGCCAATGTTCCCTTCTTCAGTATTTCCGGTTCTGATTTCGTGGAAATGTTCGTAGGTGTCGGCGCTTCCCGTGTGAGGGATCTGTTCGCGGATGCGAAAAAGCATTCTCCCTGTATCGTATTCATTGACGAAATTGATGCGGTAGCGAGACGCCGCGGTACCGGTATGGGCGGCGGCCACGATGAGAGAGAGCAGACGTTGAACCAGCTTCTGGTGGAGATGGACGGATTTGGTGTCAATGAGGGCATCATTGTCATGGCAGCTACCAACCGTGTGGATATCCTGGATCCTGCAATTCTGCGTCCCGGCCGTTTTGACAGAAAGATAGCAGTGGGTGCACCGGATGTAGGCGGCAGAGAGGACATCCTGAAGGTACATGCAAAGAACAAGCCCTTGGGCGATGATGTAGATTTACAACAGATAGCCCAGACAACGGCCGGATTTACCGGTGCGGATCTGGAGAATCTGCTGAATGAGGCAGCCATCAACGCAGCAAAGGACAGCCGTGCCTATATTGAGCAGGAGGACATCAAAAAAGCATTTATCAAAGTAGGAATCGGTGCCGAAAAGAAGAGCCGCATTATTTCCGACAAGGAAAAGAAGATTACCGCTTACCATGAAGCCGGGCATGCCATTCTCTTCCATGTACTGCCGGATGTGGGTCCTGTCTATACCGTATCCATTATTCCTACCGGTGTAGGAGCTGCAGGCTATACCATGCCTCTTCCGGAAAAGGATGAAATGTTCCTGACAAGAGGCAAGATGATGCAGGATATCATGGTTTCTTTAGGTGGCCGTATTGCAGAGGAGATTATCTTTGATGATATTACCACGGGTGCTTCCAGCGACATTCAGAAAGCGACGAAGGTAGCCCGCAAGATGGTCACACGCTTCGGTATGTCTAAGAACATCGGTGTCATCAATTACGATGAAAGCGACGATGAAGTCTTCATCGGCCGTGACCTGGCACATACCCGTTCTCACAGCGAGGCGGTTGCCGGCGAAATCGATAAAGAAGTAAAGGCTATTATAGATGAATGCTATGCCAAGGCAAAAAACATCATCTTAGAGCATGAGGATGTACTTCATAAAGCTGCGGCATTGCTCCTCGAGAAAGAGAAGATTACAAGAGAAGAATTCGAGGCATTGTTTTAATCCCATCAGGACACTAATATGTTAACTTTATCTCATTCAGGAATTCCCTTTCCGGGAATTCCGACGATGAGGTCTTATTTTTCCCAAATTTTACAAACAAAAGATAGCCTGTTTTACATAAAAAGGTTAATTTATAAAAGAATAAATAAAGCAGGCAGCTAAGGAGAAAAAATGCCATCGACATATGCGCATTACCGCATGGGACAGGAAGTCAGAGCCTGTGTGGGCAAGAGAGAAAAAGATATTATAGAGGCATATCCGGAATTATTTCTGATAGGTCTGCATGGACCGGATATTCTGTTTTATTATAGGCCGTTACAAAGCAATTCCGTAAACAGAATCGGCTATGGAATGCATGAGAGGCCGGGCCGGGAATTTTTTGAGAATGCCGGAAAGACAATTCGGGAGCATGGCAGAGAGGATGCCTATTTGTCCTATGTGTACGGATTTATCTGTCATTTTGCGCTGGATGTGACCTGCCACGGATATATCGATGAAAAGATTGCGGCCAGCGGAATTTCTCATGCGGAGATAGAGGTAGAATTCGACAGAGAATTGATGGTAATGGACGGACTTGATCCTATCCGGCAGAAGCTGACGAATCATATTGTACCTTCTGCGGAAAATGCGGAAGTGATTCATGCATTTTTTCAGGGAACAGGCAGCAAACAGATACAAAAGGCCCTAAAGGGTATGATTTTAAACAGTCGGCTGCTTCTGGCACCTACCAGGCCGAAAAGATTTCTGATTTCCACCTTTTTGAAGCTGTCGGGGCATTATGAGAGCATGCACGGTCTTGTGGTGAATTTGGAAAAAAATCCGGAGTGTGGGGACAGTACGGAAAAGCTCCTTACGCTGTATCAGGAGGCGAAGAGGCTGGCGATAAGGCTGATTCAGGAATATCAGGCCAATTTAGACGGAGAAAGGCCACTTGACCCGGTCTACAATTACACATTTGATTCAAAGCTGATAGAAAACGAGGTAAAAAAAGATGAAGATCAAGCTGACTAAGGAAGAAAAAAACTGGATTCTGTATGATGTGGGCAACTCAGCCTTTATCCTTTTAATAACCACGATTATGCCTATTTATTTTAATTATTTAGCTGAAAATGCAGGCATGTCATCCGTGGATTATTTATCCTATTGGGGGTATGGCGCTTCTTTGGCAACCCTGCTGGTGGCAATTCTGGGGCCCATATGCGGTACTCTGGCGGATACGAAGGGCTATAAGAAGCCTATCTTTATCCTTTCCCTTGCAATTGGTGCTATAGGCTGTATCAGCCTTGGCCTGGCAAGACATTGGCTTGTCTTTCTGATTATTTATGTCATCGCAAAAATGGGTTATTCGGGCAGCTTAATTTTTTATGACTCCATGCTGAACGATGTGACCACGGAGGAGCGTATGGACCATGTCTCCTCCCAGGGATATGCGTGGGGATATATCGGAAGCTGTGTGCCGTTCATCGTATCCCTTGTGATTGTCCTTGGCAGCGGTACGTTAGGTATTACCATGGAAACTGCCATGATGATTGCCTTTTTCATCATCGCTGCATGGTGGGTTGGTATGACGCTGCCGTTATTAAAAACATATCAGCAGAAATATTACGTAGAGAAGAAACCCCATGCCTTTAGAGAGAGCTTTGCAAGAATCGGAAGAACCTTCCGGGATGTGCGCAAAGAGAAGAAGATATTTTTGTTCTTATTGGCATTTTTCTTCTATATTGACGGTGTATATACAATTATTGATATGGCCACTGCCTATGGTACAGCGCTGGGACTTGACAGTACGGGATTGCTCTTAGCTCTTTTGGTAACGCAGTTTGTAGCATTTCCTTTTGCAATCCTGTTTGGAAGACTGGCGCAGAAGGTACAGACAGAAAAGCTGATTACTGTCTGTATCGTGGCGTATTTTGGAATTACTGTTTTTGCTGTGTTTTTGACTTCCCAGATTCAGTTCTGGATACTGGCGATTTTAGTGGGCATGTTCCAGGGCGGTATTCAGGCATTGTCCCGTTCCTATTTTACAAAAATCATTCCTGCCAATCAGTCCGGTGAATATTTTGGTCTGTTGGATATCTGCGGAAAAGGTGCTTCCTTCATGGGAACTGCCCTTGTAAGTGTCGTATCCCAATTGACCGGCAGCATCAATAAAGGTGTCGGAATGATAGCGGTGCTTTTTGTGATAGGTATCGTGCTGTTTCGATATGCAGCAAAGACAGAATAAGAATTAAATCTCTTTTTTAAATGGGGCTGTTGCAGAATCTGAAATCTTGCAGCAGCCCTCATCTTATTAATAACAGTTCATCCTTTTATGGCTGAACTGTTATATTTATTGTACAAACATTAGGTGGAGGTACTAGCTATTCATCCTTTGATTTGCTATAATAGAATTTATGAAAAAATACGGCTTTTAAGAGGTTTAAAATGAGTGACAATCAAAATTGGAGCGCCTATGGGGAGCAGATCAAAAGTGAATTGAACAAAGCTTTGCAGACCGGGGATTTCAGCAATCTGAGTGAACTGGTGTCCCAGACGGTGACAGGTGCTCTGAATGAAGCAGGGAAGCATATCTCGCAGAGCGTGGCCGGGCAGCAGGGGAGCAAAGAAGATATCCCTGTATGGCAGAAAAAGGAACAGCAACAGAGAGAACAGTGGCAAAGAGAGAAGCGGCAGAGAGAACAGCGCGAGCAGTGGCAGAGGGAGCAACGGCAGAAAGAGCAGCTCCAAAAAGAACAGCGGCAAAGGGAGAGGCAGGAAAGGGAGAGGCAGCAAAAAGAGCAGCAACAGAGGGAACTGCAGCTACAGCAGCAAAAAAAGCAGCAGTCTGTGGTAACCAATCAAAGGAAGTTTAATGATGTAGGAAGTGTTTCCGGTGTTCTGTATCAGGTATTTGGCGGAATCGGTCTGGGCATATCGGGATTGGTGGCTTTTGTAAGACTGTTTGGCGCATTTGCCGGTATTACTACTGTGGCAGGCTGGGTTGTGAATGCTGCGTTTGCAATTGCCTTTTTTGCCATGATTCAGGTTGGAGTCAGTCAGAGGAAACGTCTGAAGCGCGCAAAGCGATATATACAGCTATGCGGTGCCGGAATGTACGGACAGATTGAGAATCTGGCAAGGGATACCGGTAAAAGTAAGCGTTATGTGATAAAGGATATTCAGAAAATGCTGAGTCTGAACATGTTTCCCGAAGGACATCTGGATGAACAGAAGACCTGCTTTATGTTGAATGATACCGTTTATAATCAGTATCTGGAGGCTGAAAGGAACCGCAGGATAAGAGAAAACGAGGAAAAGCAGATTAAGCAGCAGGCAGAAAGTGCCATCAAGCCGGATGCGCAGTCCGTATCTGCGGGAAATGAGCAGGAAGCGGAGCTGAATACCATGGTGGCCGAGGGAATGGAATGTATTCGCAAACTGCGGGATTTAAATGACAAAATTCCGGGAGAGGTTATATCTGCGAAGCTGTTTCATCTGGAGAATCTGTTAAAAGAAATATTTAACGGTGTGAAGGAGCATCCTGAACAGATGCACCGGATGCACAAACTGATGGACTATTACCTCCCTACTACCATAAAGCTGGTGGAGGCCTATGAAGAATTTGAACGTGTAAGCTCACCGGGAGAAGAGATTATAAAGGCAAAAGCGGAGATAGAGCAGACGCTTGATACCATCAACCAGGCTTTTACAGAGCTTTTGAACAATCTGTTTAGGGATACGGTATTTGATGTCACTACGGATGCCCAGGTATTGCAGACCATGCTTGCCAGGGAGGGACTGACAAAGGAAATGGAATTTGTGAAACAAAACATACATGAATAGGAGGAACATTCAATGGATAATAATTTGGATGATTTATTAAAGGAGGCTCCCACCCTGACTCTGGAGCCATTTGCACAGGACGTGGCAGAAATAACACCGGTAGAGAAAAAAGAAGTGTTGAAGCAGGAAGAGGCAAAGGTGCCGGAGGTGATATTGACTCCTGAGGAGCAGAAGATGGTGGATGATTTTGCTTCCAAAATAGATATTACCAATACCCAGCTGGTGATGCAGTATGGTGCGGGCAGCCAGAAAAAGATCGCTGATTTTTCAGAGAGTGCCCTTAACAATGTACGGACCAAGGATATGGGTGAAATCGGCCAGATGCTGACCGGTGTGGTAGCAGAATTAAAGGGCTTTGAAGAGGAGGAAGAAAAGGGATTCCTCGGTATCTTCAAAAAGAGCAGCAACAAGCTTGAAAATTTGAAAGCAAAATATGATAAAGCAGAAACCAATATCAATAAAATCTGCAAGGTGATGGAAAATCATCAAGTGACGCTGTTAAAAGACGCTGCCATGTTAGACAAGATGTATGACCTGAACCTGAATTATTTTAAAGAATTGTCCATGTATATTCTGGCTGGCAAGCAGAAGCTGGAGGAGGCCAGAACCGTAGAGCTGCCGGCGCTTCTTGCCAAGGCAGAGCAGAGCGGGCTTCCGGAAGATACCCAGGCTGCTAAAGATTATGCTTCCATGTGCGAGCGGTTTGAAAAGAAAATTTATGACCTGGAGCTGACCAGAACGATTTCTATGCAGATGGCTCCCCAGATAAGGCTGATTCAGAGCAATGATACCGCCATGTCCGAAAAGATTCAGTCCACACTGGTAAATACCATACCCCTGTGGAAGAGCCAGATGGTGATTGCCATAGGTCTGGATCATTCCAGCGAAGCTGCAAAGGCGCAGAGGGAAGTGACCGATATGACCAATGCACTGTTGAAGAAAAATGCAGAGGCGCTTAAGACAGCTACCATTGAAACAGCTAAGGAAAGCGAACGGGGCATTGTGGATATTGAGACCCTGACAGCCACGAACCAGACCCTGATCAGCACTCTGGATGAAGTCATGAAGATACAGGAGGATGGTCGGGCTAAGCGCAAGAGCGCAGAGCAGGAGCTTCTGAGAATTGAAGACGAAATGCGCCAGAAGCTGCTGGAGATGAGCCGTACCTCCGGACAGTAGAATGGTAAAACAGTAGTGGGTTGACACCTATATGAAAGGGAATGTTTCATGCTTCGGCATGAGCATTCCCTTTTTAAGTTTCTATTCTTTTAAATGCGCAATTTCTGCTTTCAAGGCATCAATAACAGCATCCTTCTCCTTCAAGGCTTTATTCATTTTGGTAAGCTGTCCCTTTTGGTCTTCCACCATCTTGCGATAGCGTTCTGTTATTTCAAATTCTGTTTCCAAAATCGGTTCTGTCATTTCGATGACCTCCTTTAACAGGGATGCGTTCTTATAAAAGACACGGATCATGGATTTGTTAAGCAGGGAAAGAAGGATATTGCGGTTCGCAACAGTCAGATTGCCTCCTGCCACCTCTTCTTCTAACATCAGTATAAGCTGTCGATAAAAAGAAGTCAACTCTTCTTTATCCAGTCTATCTTTAATTTCTGCCGAACCCACTCTTTTCCGAAAGCGTAAGGGAAGGAAAGGAATCAGCACGGAAAGATGCTTCTTCTTGATTTCCTCAAGAGTATAGGACTGGACCTTTAGGACAGGTATCCGGTAATCACAGGAAGTCCCGTCCTGGAACCTGATCTTGCAAAACAGTTCATCCGGTGTACTGCCGTTATCCTGCAGATACAGGACTGCGGAAGCCGGAAAATGTAGTTCGATTCCCTCTGTTCCTGACTGGTGGTAGGTCAGTGCCAGATGGATATCGTATTCCAGCATCCTGAGCACCATGTTCCCATCATTCTGTATCTCACATTCTAGGTGATAGATATCCTTTCTATTGACCAGCAGATCCACATCCGCCCGGATGGAATGCAGCTCATTCGTCTCCGTCCTCTCCACCGAGAATTCAGTAGCAAGAGGCTCAATGGGAGTCCCCTGGGGATAATCTCTTCCATGGATTTCCTTAATCAGGGGCAGAA
>JBJFCM010000150.1:0-9086 GCA_051888955.1 Lachnospiraceae bacterium
AGGGACAGTATTGTCATCTTGTCCACCCATATTGTATCGGACGTGGACCGAATTGCCGACGATATTCTGATGATGAAGGACGGGCAGCTTATTTTTAAGGGAAAAAGAGAAGCGATTGAGGGAAATTTGGAGGATTTTTACATGAAAGAATTCGGGGGACTGGAAGAATGAAAATATTTGGAACCTTAGTGCATTATGAAGTCAAGAAAATCCTGGAGAAAAAGAGGACCTGGATTACCTTTGGTATTCTGGCGGTGTTGCTGTTTTTTTATGTGTGCAGTTACTGGCTGGGAACAGCCTATGTAGAAGGAAGCTTTCTGGAAACCCATGCAGAAGGAATTACTATAGATACCGCAAATGCAAGAAAATTGTCCGGAAGGGCAATGGACGACAAACTTCTTTCAGAGCTGAGGCTGGCTCTTGACAAGGCAGAAGAGGATTCCGGCCTTCCCCTTGTATATCAGACAGAAATCAGACCTTATAAAGAAATTTATTCTTTGATTAGGTCTATTGCAAAGGAAGACCCATATACAGTAACAGAGGAATCTCTTTATCAGATAAGGGAAGAGTATGTGCGGAAGTATTGGGAGGAGTTTAAATTGACCTCTTCCGAAATACAGTATTGGGAGGAAAAGGAAGCACAGATAGAGAAACCTTTTATTTACCAATATGCAGACAGCTATCAGTATCTGGTGAACTGTGACGAAATTTATATGACCTGCATGCTTTTGACTTTCCTGCTTGCCATCAGTATGTCCGGAGTATTTTTTGAAGAGCATAGCCGTAGGACTGACCAGTTGATTTTGTGCAGCCGGTTCGGAAGAAAAGAAGTGTATTTTGCAAAGCTTTTGGCAGGGGGACTGCTTTCTTTCTGCTTTTGTGTGGTATTTTTGGGAATTGCCGTTATCAGTGAGTTTGCCATTCTCGGTGCGGACGGATTTGACGCAATGCTTCAGGTATATGTTTCCTATTATTCTTATCCCCTTACGATGGGAGAGCTTTTCCTGATTGCGGCAGGATTACTGTTGCTTTCTTCTGTGCTGACAGGTATTTTTACCATGGTTCTCTCAGAAGGGCTTCGTAGCAATATCGGTGCAATGGCGGTTGTCCTGGCAGTTCTGTTCTTAGCGAGACTGCTTCCGGTTCCGGCAGATTTCCGGGTGCTGTCCCAGCTGTGGAACTATATCCCCATCAATCTGGTAAAAGCAGAAGGACTGCTGGATGTCCGATTGGTTTCGCTGTTTGGTATGAAATTGACAGCCTGGCAGGCGGCACCATTTTTGTATGTGTTAATTGGTGCGCTGCTGGTATTGATCGGGAAAAAATTATACTGCGGCTGCCGGATTGCATAATTTGTTGCATTTTGATATAATTATAAAATAATAAAATTTATTCTTCAGAGGGGAGTAAATCATGATATTCAAATGCAAAAATTGTGGCGGTAACGTGATATACAGTCCTGAGCGACACAAGATGTATTGTCCGTTTTGCGACAGTGAGGAAAGTGAAGAAAAAAAGACAACAGGGCAGTCTTTAGTGACCTGTATCAATTGCGGGGGTGAACTGCATGTGAACGATTTCACATCTGCCTCCAAATGCCCTTATTGTGACAATTATATTATTTTTGATGAAAGAGTGACGGGAGAATATGAGCCCCATCTGATTATTCCGTTTATTTTCAGCAAGGATATGACGAAGAAGCTGTTGCGAGATAAATTCAAATCCTGCGTGTTTGCACCGGGGGATTTCCTTTCTGACGCAAAGCTGGATTCCATGACAGGTATGTATGTGCCTTTCTGGATGTATGATTACCATGTGCAGGGGCGTTATGACGGGGAAGGTAATAAGATTCGTGTCTGGAGAACCGGGGACAGGGAATATACGGAGACCAGCGTATACCATATCGTCAGAGATATGGAGGTGGACTTTGACAAGATGCCTGTGGATTCCTCCGATGCCATGCCGGATACCCTGATGGATCTGATGGAGCCCTACGATTATAAGGCTTTGGAAAAATTCCGGGAGGAGTATATGTCGGGCTTTTTTGCGGAGCGTTATAATACCGATGCGGTGACCAATGAGCCTCGCGCAGTAGCAAAGGCAAAGCGGGATGCAGAGTCTATTCTGCGAAACAGTATCAGTGGTTACACGGGCTTAAAGAGCGCACAGAACAATCAGGTGACCTTAAGCAGGACGGACACCAACTATGCGCTGCTTCCTGTATGGATTTACAACTATAAGTACAAGGGTGAGGATTTTAGATTTCATGTAAACGGGCAGACGGGAAAGGTAATAGGTAAGGTTCCTGTTTCTGCAAAGAAGGTATGGGGATACGGGGCTACCGTATTCGGCTCCTTGTTTGCTATTTTGATGATGATTCGCCAATTGCTTATGATGCTGTAAAGGGGAGGGGAGCTGAAAGATGAAACAGTATTTTTCTTATTTTAAATTTTTATTTATTACACTGGGAGTCGTGGCTGTTCTGACCGGGTTAGTAGGCATTATACATATGACGACGTCAGGAAATTATACCAGGTACAATAGTGAGGCACCGGACCAAAGAGTATTCGACTATGCGGATGTGCTGTCAGATGAAGAAGAGGAAAATCTGGAAGAGCTGATTGCAAAGAGAGAATCGCAGATTGGCTGTGATATCGTTCTTGTCATTATTGATGCATCCCTGTACGATTTGTATGGCATTACTGAGGATACAGACAGCAATTGGGAATATGTCATGATGAATTATGCTGATGATTTCTATGACCAGAACAATTACGGATTTAATAAGGTACATGGAGATGGGGCACTGATTCTGCACAACTGGAATCCGGTCGAAAAGGGTTCCTGGCTGTCCACCTGCGGCAGGGTGATGGATCATTATACATACTCCATGATTGATGATGTGACGGATGAATTATATGGCATTTCTAAGAGTGAAGCTTATCAGTCTTACAGGGCGGCTATAGAGGTGATTTACCGGGAGATGGCCGGTAAGAACAGCGGTATTCAATTGAATGCCTTTGTGTTATTTATTATTTCTGCAGTTGCAGCAGGTATCTTCATTGGTACCCATATGAAGGTGAAGGAAGGCGATAAGACGACGACAGCTTCTACTTATGTAGAAAATGGCAGTGTGAAGTTCAATGTACAGAAGGATGAACTGATTAATAAGTTCGTGACCAGCAGGCGAATTGAGACCAGCTCCGGCAGCGGTGGCGGCGGTCATAGTGGCGGTGCCGGCAGTCATCACAGCAGCGGTGGTGTCAGCCACGGCGGCGGTGGTCGAAGAGGTTAGTATGTAAAGAATGTCTTGCAGACATTCTTCGTAGAATAAAAAATAGTAGCAAAAAAGCACCCACATGACGGTATGGGTGCTTTTATTGTTGATCAATTTTATGGACAAATTAAGCCATCTTGTTGACAGCAACAGCTAAACGGGATACTTTTCTGGAAGCATTGTTTTTGTGATATACTCCCTTGGAAGCAGCAGTATCAATTTCGCTGGTTGCAGCAAGTAAAGCAGCCTGAGCAGCGGCCTTGTCACCGGATTCGATAGCAGTATTTACTTTCTTGATTGCAGTCTTAACACCGGATTTGATAGCTTTATTTCTATCAGCTTTGGTTTGCGCTACTAAAATTCTTTTCTTTGCAGATTTGATATTAGCCAAGATCTACACCTCCCATTTTCTAATAATCTTCATTTTTAAGAAAATGTTCCATTAAAGCCAGACACGGACGACCAATGTAAACATACGAATATTATTGTAGAGGAACAAGCTCAAAATGTCAATACATATTTCTGCAGTTTTTGCAAAAAATAGTAACAGTTCAGCTTTATGCATTCATAAAGGAGTCAAAAAGGAGGAGATAAGGATGAGTTGTTTTCAGGGAAGAACAGATTTGGCGTTGGAGGCCAGGGAGAGTATTACGGAAGCGGACAGCACGCTGCGTGGAGTAAAAATGGAGGAAGAGTACGATGAAGAAACAGATATCAAGGTGACCAGGGTAGAAATTATGACGAAGAATGCGGCAAAGACTATGGGAAAGCCCATGGGTACCTATATTACTATTGAAGCACCGGGGATGCTGGAGCCTGATGAGGGGTATCATCGGGAAATCTCGGAGGTGATTGCAGCACAGTTGTTGGAGATTATTCCCAATGCGAAGGAAGAACAGGAGATACTGGTGGTGGGGCTGGGAAACAGAGAGGTAACGGCAGATGCCCTGGGACCGCACGTGGTGGATAATCTTTTTATCACCAGACATATTGTAAAGGAATATGGTAAGGCGGCATATAACAGGGAGAAGCTCAATATCGTAAGCAGCATTGAACCGGGAGTAATGGGAAAGACAGGGATGGAAGCAGCGGAAATCATTCGTGGTGTGGTGGAACAGACTTCTCCTGATGTGATGGTGGTAATCGATGCCCTGGCGGCAAGAAGTACAAAGAGGCTTAACAGGACGATTCAGATTACCAATACGGGAATCCATCCGGGATCCGGTGTGGGGAACAACCGGAATGCCCTGACGGAGGAGAACATGGGGATACCGGTTATTGCAATAGGCGTTCCGACGGTAGTGGATGCGGCTACCATTGTAGGCGATGCGCTGGAAAAGATGTTAGAGGAAGCAAAATCGGCAGATGCACCCTTCTATATGGAGGAGTGCAGAAATAGTTTGACGGAGCTTCATAATATGTATGTGGCCAGTAAGGATATTGATGCGGTCATTAAAAGGGTAAGTTTCACGGTATCGGAGGGGATTAATATTGCGCTGGAGCTGGCATAGCGGAGAGGAAAAAAGCATATGATACAATGACGTGGTTCTCATAAATCTGACGGTTTCTGTAGACCGGGAAAGTGGGGTTTTATTGAAACGTTTGGGTGAGTTTGGGGGCGGTATCAGGCGTGTGATAGCCTCGGTTGTGCTGCTTCTTATTTTAATAATATCTGTAGGCGGCTTGGGAGGACAGAAATTTTTCCTACCGCTTTTTACATATGCTGTCTGTACGGAAACAGGACCTGTAGCTGTTTTGGGCAACAGCTTAATGAGCATACTGCCAATTTGTGAATACGGAAGGGGAAGTATTGGAAATACAGCATTCTATACCGGAGTAACGGAAGCGGAAAGAGAAATGGTTTTCGATACGGTAGAAGATGAAAATGGAGAAGAAAGCCGCGCTTTAGAAGGGCAGGCGGAGATGGAAAATGTGTTGTCTGCCTCAGGGGAACTGCCGGAGGAAGCGTTGATAGCGGAGGCTTTGACCTTGGAGGAACTTCTGGTTCAGGAAAATGCGGAAAGCTACCGGTTTACACCTGCAAAGCAGGTGGCAGAATATGACTGGGCATCCATGGAAGACTATGAAACGCTGTTGTCGACCTTTTATACTGTGGACAGATATGCATTGGCTGGAAGTGATATTTTAAATATAAATGCTTTAAAGGACAGAGACATTACCATAAAAAAGACGGATGCAGCACCGCAGATTTTGATTTATCATACCCATTCTAAAGAGGCGTTTTGCGATTCGGTACCGGGGGATGCTTCCCAGACTATTGTAGGAGTGGGAGATTTTCTCACAAAACTTCTGACGGAGGAATACGGCTACAGTGTTTTACATCACACGGAAGAATATGATACTGTCCGGGATGACGCTTATGCCAAGTCTTTGCCTGCCATAGAGCAGCTTCTTCAGGAAAATCCCTCCATCCAGGTGGTGATTGACCTGCATCGGGATGCGGGAAATGCAGAAAGAAATATGGTAGTGGATATAGATGGCAGGAAAACGGCCCGTTTTATGTTTTTTAACGGCATTTCCCGAAGCACCAAGACGGGGGCAATCGATTATCTGGAGAATCCCAACTTGGCCGATAACCTGGCATTTTCCTTTCAGATGCAGGCAGCGGCAGGAGAATACTACCCCGGACTTACCAGAAAGATATACATAAAACAATACCGTTACAATATGCATCTTAGGGGAAGGAGCCTCTTAATAGAGCTGGGAGATGAAAATAATACGGTACAGGAGGCGAAGAATGCCTGCTATCCGCTGGCACATCTGCTGGATATGGTGCTTTCCGGAAGTGAGCAATAAAAAAGGCAGTGTGCATCAGATACACAACTGCCCCTTTATAATGGCTTTTATAGATAAGTCTTCTTTTTTCAAAAGCAGGAAATGTGCTTTCTTTCCCGCTTCAATACTGCCATATTGGGCATCTGTTCCTATAGAACGGCAGGGATTGATGGTGGAAGCGCGAATAGCAGCGGAAAGTGGAATCCCCATGGAAACGGCAGTGCGCATGCATTGGTAAAGAGGGGTGACGCTGCCTGCCAGCGTGCCGTCCGGTAAGGTGGCCATGTTTCCGGATACGTGGACATCCAGACCGCCTAGGGAATAGTCACCATCCGGTTTCCCGGCAGCTTCCATGCTGTCGCTGACCAAAACCACACGGTCTTCTCCAAAGAGTCGGAAGGTGGCACGTACGACGCTGGGAGCAATGTGAATACCATCACAAATCAGTTCTACGAAGCAGCCCTGAGTATCAAAGGCAGCACCAATGACGCCCGGTGCTCTGTGAGAAAAGGGAGGCATAGCATTGTATAAGTGTGTTACATGATCTGCACCGGCGCGAAAGGCAGTCATGGCAGTTTCGTAGTCGGCTTCTGTATGCGCAAGGGAAAAGTGGAAGTCCTTTTGACATTGTTCTATGCAGGAAATGCTGCCTGAAATTTCGGGAGCCAGGGAAACCAGTTTAATGAGGCCACCGGCCTTTTCCTGCCAGTTGTAGAGAAGGGCAGACCGTGCCTCTATGATGTGAGCATCGTTCTGTGCCCCCTTTTTCTGCGCATTGATAAAAGGGCCTTCCATGTGAATCCCAATCAGGTCAGAAGTAGCTTTTCGGGTGGTTCCCTCCTTCTGGGCAAGATGATATCGTGCAGCATTTTCACAGATATCGGATAGTCTGTCAGCGGGAAGTGTCATGGTAGCCGGGCAGATAGAGGTGACTCCATGAGCAAGCGCAAAGGTACCGATAGCATCAAAAGCTTCTGGCGTACCGTCACAAAAATCGTAGCCGTCACAGCCATGAAAATGGATGTCGGTAAGTCCCGGAAGGACATAACAGCCGGTGGCATCGAAAACAACGCCGTCGTCAGGTGTATCCGAAACGACTAGTCCATTGGAAATTTCGGTTATCATATCTTGCTCGGTATGAATTGTCAATGGTTCAAAAGTATATTCCTTGGTGAAAACAAGGCCGTTTTGAATAATCATATTGTATATTCCTTTCTTTAAACAGGCTCGTCTTTGCTATTATCTTCTTCTATCATACGATATCCGACACCAATCTCAGTGAAGATGTATTGAGGCTGTGCGGGATTCTTTTCAAGTTTTCTGCGGATATTGGCCATATTGACCCGCAGTATCTGGTTGTTGGAATCGATATAGGGGCCCCAGATATTTTCCATAATGTAAGAATAGGTCAATACTTTGCCCGAGTTCTTGGAAAGCAGCGAAAGGAGTTTGAATTCAATCTGTGTCAGATGAATTTCTTCGCCATGGATAGTGACGGAATGCTTGTCATAGTCAATAACCATATCCTTAGCGCAAAACACCCTTGAGCGGCTGCCGGATGGACTGTTTGCATGGCGTAAGGAAGTACGGATGCGGGCCATGAGTTCAGAGGTGCCGAAGGGCTTGGTGATATAGTCGTCGGCACCAAGGTCCAGTGCGGTCACTTTTTCCTGCTCTTTGATACGTGCGGAAATCACAATGATGGGCATTGCGGACCAGGAACGTATTTTGGTGATGATTTCGTTGCCGTCCATATCCGGCAGTCCGAGGTCTAACAGGATAATGTCGGGGCAGAGGGAAGCGGCGAGGCTTAAGCCCTCTGTGCCGGTTGCGGCACATATGACCCGGTAGTTTTCTGCTTCCAGAGATGTGGAAATGAATTGGCAGATGTTTTTTTCGTCTTCAATTACCAGTACTTTCATTTTGTGATTCATTTTTCATTTCTCCCTTTGGCAAATAGAAGCGGAAAAGAGCTCCGCATTCATGATTTTTTCCATATATTTTTCCGTGGTGAGCGGTGATAATGGTTTTACAAATGGTAAGCCCGATACCCATACCTTTATAAGTATATGTGGCATCCTCAGCGGTGTAGGAGCTTCCGTCAAAAAGGTTGTCCAGCTTGCTTGGAGCGATACCGTTGCCGTAATCTTTTACCGTAAAGGAAACCTGCGAGGGATAATCTTCGACAATTAAATCAATGGGTTTTGTGGAACCTGAATGGACGATGGCGTTTTCAACCAGGTTAATGATGACCTGCTCAATCAGGATGGCATCCATTGGAATGAACAGAACCTCTATGGGGACCTGTGCATTGATTTTGGCATCCGGGAAACGCTTCTTTAAACGCATCAGTGCTTCTGATACCACTTCTTCTACCGATTCACTGGAGGTATGTATCTGCAGGTTGTCCCCCTGAATACGGGTCACGGTAAGCAGATTTTCTACCATATTGAGAAGCCAGTTGGAATCATTGTAAATAGAGTGGACAAACTCGCGTTTGTCTTCTTCAGACAATCTGTCACCGTTCTCTAAGTAACTGGCACTGTTGCCGATAATACTGGTCAGCGGAGTACGCAGATCGTGGGAAATGGCACGCAGCAGATTGGCACGCATTTTTTCCAGTTCGGCTTCCCGAAGCTGTGCTTCGCGCTCCCTGATGATTTTGGCCTGCTCACTCAGGTGTGAGGTCATGGTGCAGATAATCAGTGTAACGGCCAGCATAAAGGCAAAAGTCAAGGGATAGCCTGCCAGTGTAAAATTGACTGTGAAGTAGGGATAGGTAAATATATAGTTAATGCAGATAACCGCCAAAACAGAACTGATGATGCCATAAATATAACCGTTGGTATATTTGGCAATGAGAA
Source organism: Lachnospiraceae bacterium (assembly GCA_051888955.1). GTDB lineage: Bacteria > Bacillota > Clostridia > Lachnospirales > Lachnospiraceae > Acetatifactor. Next base: position 8,938 of record JBJFCM010000150.1, read on the forward strand.
CCATTGCCAGAATATAGAACAGATGGATATCGGCATAGCTGTCCGGAAGCATATAGAAAAAAAAGAGGGAGATGGCTGTTGTAGCAGACAGTATGCTGAACGTAATCAGTATATTGACGGGTACGGTATGTTCTTTTGGAAGAGAATAT
>JBJFCM010000151.1:0-9013 GCA_051888955.1 Lachnospiraceae bacterium
AAAAGCTGTCTTTGCGTCTGAATTATCTAAGCCCGGTCAATCGGATTCGGGACCAGAGAACCCATGCGCTGAAGCTGGAAGAGAGTCTTACCCGGGCCATGGAAGGAATTTTGACAGACAGGCGGCACAGGCTGTCCATTCTGGTGGAGCAGTTTAAGGGCTTGTCCCCTTTGACAAAGCTGAACCAGGGCTATTCCTATGTGGAGGATGGAAGCGGCAGAGCGCTGAAAAAGGTAGGTCAGGTAAAGCAGGGCGATGAGATTACCATTCATGTAACGGATGGGCAGGTGCTCGCCAAGGTAACAGACAAATCATATCTTGTGGAAACGGAAAAAGGAGAGAGAGGATGACCTTAGAGGAAAAATTTGCTAAATTAGAGGAAACAGTAAAAAAGCTGGAAGCAGAGGACATTTCCCTGGAAGAGTCCTTTCGTGTATATAAAGAGGGCATGGAGCTGCTAAAGCAGTGCAATGCAGATATTGATAAAGTAGAAAAGCAGGTTATGCAGATAAATGCCGAAGGAGAACTGACGGAATTTGCATAGGAGGAGCAGTATGGGCATCGAAGAGCAAATAGAAAAAAAAGCGCAGGAAATAGAAGAGATTATTAAGCAGTACCTGCCGAAAGAAGAAGGCTATCAGAAGACGGTCATAGAGGCCATGAACTACAGTGTGCTGGCCGGAGGGAAAAGACTGCGCCCCATGCTCATGCAGGAAACCTACCGCATGTGCGGCGGCAAAGGACGGATTGTAGAGCCTTTTATGGCAGCTATCGAGATGATACATACCTATTCACTGGTACATGATGATCTGCCAGCCATGGACAACGATGAATACAGGCGTGGCCGCAAGACGACGCATGTGGTTTTTGGCGAGGGTATGGCAGTACTGGCAGGGGATGGTTTGTTAAATTATGCTTTTGAAACGGCACTGACTGCCTTTGACTCCTGTATGGTGGACGGTGTTCCTGTGGTGGGGCGCTATCAGGCGGCAGCCAGAGCCCTTGGTATCCTTGCCGGGAAAGCAGGTATTTACGGCATGATTGGTGGGCAGACTGCTGATATCGAGGCGGAAGAAGCAGAAAATACGCCGGCAGAACAGCTTTTGTTCATCCATGAGCACAAGACAGCAGCACTGATTCAGGCATCCATGATGGTGGGAGCAGTCCTGGCAGGAGCGGATAAAAAGACGGTGGAAGCCATGGAGCGCTGTGCGTACAACATTGGGGTCGCTTTTCAGATACAGGATGACATTCTGGATGTGATTGGGAATGAAGCAGAGCTTGGCAAAGCCGTGGGCAGTGATGAGAAAAATCACAAGCAGACCTATGTGACGCTGAAAGGGCTTGCGCAGGCAGGAGAAGAGGTAGAGCGTTTGTCAAAGGAAGCATTAGCTATTTTACAGGATTGTCCGGGGGACAGCAGCTTTTTGCAGGGGCTTACGGAATACCTGATTCACAGAAAAAAATAATCTGTGGCGGTTTATTGCAGAGATAAAACGGGGTGATTACATGCTGTTAGAACGGATAGAAAAGGTCAATGATATCAAACAAATCAATAAAGAAGATTACGGGCAGCTGGCAGAGGAAATCCGCAGCTTTCTGATTGAGAAAATCAGCGTGACGGGAGGGCATCTCGGTTCCAACCTGGGAGCGGTAGAGCTTACCATGGCGCTGCACCTTGCCTTAAATCTGCCTGAGGATAAAATCATCTGGGATGTGGGACATCAATCCTACACCCATAAGCTTCTGACGGGCAGACGGGATGGCTTTGAAAATCTGCGTAAATTTCACGGTATGAGCGGTTTTCCCAAAAGGAAGGAAAGTGAATGTGACTGTTTCGATACAGGCCACAGCTCCACTTCTATTTCGGCCGGGCTCGGCATGGTAAAGGCCAGAGATATGAAAGGAGAAAAAAATACTATTGTATCCGTTATCGGAGACGGCTCCCTTACGGGTGGCATGGCCTATGAAGCCCTGAACAATGCTTCCCGTCTGGAAACTAACTTTATCGTTATTTTGAACGACAACAATATGTCCATTTCGGAAAATGTGGGCGGTGTGTCCCGGTATCTGAACAATGTCCGCACGGCCAATGGTTATCTGGACTTAAAGGAAGGGGTTTACAATGCCTTAAAGGGCACCACAAAGGGCGATTCCATGATTGCCAAGATCCGGCGTGTAAAGAGCGGCGTGAAGCAGTTAGTCATTCCGGGAATGTACTTTGAGGATATGGGGATTACCTATTTAGGACCTGTGAACGGCCATGATGTGAACGCTTTGGTCAAGGTCATCAATGAAGCGAAGCGCGTGAAGGGAGCGGTCCTGATCCATGTGATAACGGAAAAAGGCAAGGGATATGCGCCTGCAGAACGCCATCCTGCGCGTTTCCATGGGGCAGAGCCCTTTGAAATAGAAACGGGACTTCCCAAGAATCCCCGCACTACAGCCAATTATACGGATATTTTCTCTACCGTTATGTGCAAGCTGGGGCAGCGGGATGAGAAGGTAGTGGCCATTACGGCAGCTATGCCTGACGGAACAGGGTTAAAACGGTTCCGCAATATGTATCCGGACAGGTTTTTTGATGTGGGAATTGCGGAGGAGCATGCTGTTACCTTTGCAGCAGGGCTGGCAGCCGGCGGTCTGAAGCCGGTGGTGGCTATCTATTCCTCCTTTTTACAGAGAGCTTATGATCAGATTTTGCATGATGTCTGTATCCAGAATCTGCCGGTGGTGTTTGCCATTGACAGGGCAGGACTGGTAGGGAGCGACGGAGAGACCCATCAGGGAATCTTTGATTTGTCTTTCCTGTCCAGCATACCGGGCATGCATATTATGGCGCCCAAGAATAAATGGGAACTGTCGGATATGTTGAAGTTTGCGGTGAATTTTGATGGGCCGATTGCCATACGGTATCCAAGGGGAGAGGCATATGCCGGTTTAAAGGAGTTTCGGGCACCTGTGGAATACGGGAAAGGCGAATGGATTTATGAAGAAGGGGAAATAGCGCTTCTGGCGGTAGGCAGTATGGTGAAGACGGCGGAGGAAGTAAGGCACCGCTTAAAGGCAGCAGGCCATGAATGCAGCCTTGTCAATGCCAGATTTGTGAAGCCTGTGGATGAAGAGATGCTGGTCAAGGCAGCAACAGGTCATAAGATGGTTGTGACCCTGGAAGAAAATGTGGCCAGCGGAGGCTTCGGGGAAAGAGTGCGCAGCTTTCTGGCAGATGGTGGTTTTTCCGTAAAGATGTGCTCTGTTACCCTGCCGGATGCCTATGTGGAGCATGGCAACGTAGAACTTTTAAAAAAGGAACTTAGCGTGGATGCGGAAAGCATTACGGAACGTATTCTCGCAGAACTGCCAAGGGAGTAAAGCGGAATATCAGCGGAAACGCTTCGTCATGGAGGAAAAGATGAAGGAAAGGCTGGATGTGATTCTGGTTGCAGAAGGATATGCAGAATCCAGAGAAAAGGCAAAAGCCATCATAATGTCGGGAAATGTATTTGTAGACGGACAGCGGGAGGATAAGGCCGGCACCTCTTTTGATACGGATAAGGTGAAAATCGAGGTAAAGGGTGCCACACTCAAGTATGTGAGCAGAGGCGGGCTGAAGCTGGAAAAGGCAATGACCCATTTTGATCTTACCCTGTCAGATAAGGTCTGTATGGATATTGGAGCCTCCACCGGCGGCTTTACGGACTGTATGCTCCAGAACGGTGCAGCGAAGGTCTATGCAGTGGATGTCGGGCATGGACAACTGGCCTGGAAGCTTCGTAACGATGAGAGAGTTATCTGTATGGAAAAGACCAATTTCCGCTATATGGTCAGGGAGGATATTGCGGAAGAACTGGATTTTGCTTCAGTGGATGTTTCCTTTATCTCTCTTACCAAGATTCTGCTTCCTGCGAGAGGATTATTAAAAGATGGCGGGCAGATGGTATGCCTGATCAAGCCGCAGTTTGAAGCGGGCAGGGACAAGGTGGGCAAAAAAGGCGTTGTGCGGGAGCCACAGGTACACAAGGAGGTCATCTGCAAGGTAATCGACTATGCGGACAGCTTGGGTTTCCTGGTGAAAAACCTGGAATATTCTCCCATAAAAGGCCCGGAAGGGAATATTGAGTATCTGGTGTTTCTGGAGCTGCATAAGGGCAGCAGGCCGGAAAGCGAAAACTGGACGGAGCATGATGCAGAGCAGAATTTACTGACAGTCATAGAACAGAAAAGTGGATTGTCTGCGCGTGCGGATTGGCAGCAGCTGATTGTAAGGACGGTGGCAGCGGCGCATGAAGGGCTGGCGTAAGCTGACAGGTATATACGAAAGCACTGATGGGGGTAACGATGAAAAATTTCTGTATCTATACCAACGTACATAAGGACAAGAATCTTGTTATGACAAATAGAGTCCGTGCTTTTCTGTGCGAAAGGGGAATGCGCTGCACAGTGAAGGCGGAAAAAGAAGAAGCAATACCACAGGACGTGGAATGTATACTGGTGCTTGGAGGCGATGGCACCATGCTGCAGGCAGCCAGAGAGGTAGTGGACCGAAAGGGAATTGCCCTGTTGGGCATCAATCTGGGGACGCTCGGGTATCTGACCGAAGTGGAGCCGGATGGGCTGGAGGCAGCATTAGGGCAGCTTTTAGACGGGGACTATGAGCTGGAAAGCCGGATGATGTTAAATGGCAGCATATATCGCCGGGACGGCAGCAGGCAGGAGGGCTGGGCACTGAATGATATCGTAATCAACAGGGCAGGAACCCAGCAGGTGCTGCAGTTTCATCTCTATGTAAATAAAAAGCTTTTGAATAAATATTCGGCAGATGGTATGATAGTGACAACCCCGACCGGATCCACAGGTTACAATCTGTCAGCCGGCGGTCCGATTGTGGAGCCGTCAGCAAGGCTTATAGTGGTGACACCTATCTGCCCTCATACCATGAATCAAAGGAGCGTCGTCCTTTCACCGGATGATGAAGTGGTCATAGAAATTCCTTTTGGAAGGGAAGGACAGGTGCAGCATGCAGCAGTCAATTTTGATGGCGTTTCCGTAGAAATCCAGACAGGGGATTTTGTACGCATCGTGCAATCCGAAAAGACAACGGATTTTATTAAATTGAGCAAGGCCGGCTTTTTGGAAGTGCTGCACAGGAAGATGAGCGAGTAATTGGAGCGATAATGAAAAAGGGGAAAAGTCATGAAAAAAATAAGACATGGCAAGATTATCGAAATTATTGAAAAACATGATGTGGAGACCCAGGAGGAACTGGCTGCGTATCTGAAGGAGGAGGGATACGAAGTCACACAGGCCACCGTTTCCAGGGACATCAGGGAATTGAAACTGTCCAAGGTTCCCACGGGAGCCGGCAGGCAGAAGTACGTTGTTTTAAAACAGGATGACAGTCATATGGGGGACAAGTACATCCGCGTTTTAAAGGACGGTTTCGCTTCTATGGATATGGCACAGAACATTCTGGTCATCAAGACCGTATCCGGTATGGCTATGGCGGTGGCGGCGGCCATCGATGCCCTGAAATTTAAAGAAATCGTGGGCTCTATTGCAGGGGATGATACTATTATGATAGCAGTCAGGACAGTGGAGGAGACGCAGGTACTCATGGACAAGATACGGGCCATGATAGCGTGAAAAATTTACATTTAAGATTTGTGATGCCGACAGCGTGAGAAGGTAGAAGGAGACTTATGTTACTGAGCTTACATGTGAAAAATCTGGCGTTGATTGAAGAAACGGAAGTGGAGTTTACTCCCGGCTTAAACATCCTGACCGGCGAGACCGGTGCGGGTAAATCTATCCTGATTGGTTCTATCAATCTGGCTCTGGGAGCAAAAGCGGACAAGGACTTAATCCGTAAGGGTGCAGAATATGCCTTGGTAGAGTTGACCTTTGGGGAAGAAAACGGTCGTATCAGGGAAAAGCTTGAGGAAATGGAACTGCCCTGGGAAGAGGACACTGTGACCATTACCCGGAGGATACAGCCCGGCAGGAGTATCAGCCGCATCAACGGAGAAACAGTGACGGCAAAGCAGCTGAAGGAGCTTTCAGAGCTGCTTTTGGATATTCATGGACAGCATGAGCATCAATCCCTGCTTCACAAAAAGAAACATCAGGAGATACTGGATGCTTATGCGGGAGAGGCACTTTCAGAGATCCTTTCCCTGGTGAAAAAGCTATATCAGGAGAGAAACAGAATCGGCAACGAGATAGAGGAACAGGGCTTGGATGAAGCTTCCAGAAAGAGAGAACTGGAGCTTCTGCATTTTGAATTGCAGGAAATTGAAGAAGCAAGGCTGATTCCCGGAGAAGATGAGGAGCTGGAGAGCCGGTACCGCAGGATGGTGAACAGCCAGAAAATCGGGGAAGCACTGGGGACAGCCTACCGATGTACCGGTGGCGAAGGAGAGAACGCTGCCAGTCTGATTGGCAGGGCAGTCCGGGAGTTGATAAGCGCTGCCGCTTATGATGACGGTCTGGAGGAGTTGTCCGAGCAGATTACGGAAATTGAGTCGCTTTTAAATGATTTTAACAGGGAACTGGCAGATTACATGGAGAGTATGGAATTTGACGGAGAGGATTTTGCCAGGACGGAGGAGCGTCTCAATCTGTTAAATCATTTGAAGGAAAAATATGGAAGGACAATTTCTGAGGTAATAGAGTATGGAACTATGCTTCAGGAAAAAATAGAAAAGCTGGAAGATTACGAAAACTATATGCTGCAGCTGAAAAAGGAATATGACGAAGTGGAAAAACAGCTTACAGCGCAGTGTGAGAAGGCTTCCGGCCTGCGGAAGGAGCGGGCTGCTAAGCTGAAGGAGCTTTTAAAGAAGGCGCTGGAAGAACTGAACTTCCTCACGGTGGAATTCGATATCAAAATGGAGAGAAAAGAGATTGCAGCAGACGGCTTTGATGATGTGGAATTTATGATTTCTACCAATCCGGGCGAGGAATTGAAGCCTCTTGGCATGGTGGCCAGCGGCGGTGAGCTTTCCCGAATCATGCTGGGAGTTAAGACCGTTCTGGCAGACAAGGACGCAGTGGATACGTTGATTTTTGACGAAATCGATGCCGGTATCAGCGGGCGGACGGCCTGGAAGGTTTCAGAGAAGCTGGGAACCCTGGCGAGGGCGCATCAGGTCATCTGCATCACCCACCTGCCGCAGATTGCCGCAATGGCCGATACACACTTTGTGATAGAAAAGGAAACGGATGGTACCAGCACGGAGACCTGCATTCACAGGCTGGCCGAGCAGGGCATCATGGAGGAGCTGGCAAGGCTCTTGGGAGCAGATGAGTTGTCACAGGCGGCTCTTTCCAATGCAGAAGAAATCAGAAAGCAGGCTGCCAAAATTAAGCAAAATTGATTCTTTCGTTTAAACAATAAAAAATTGATAACACTAAAAGAGTATCTGATAAGGATACTCTTTTTTTATCTTTATAGTGCGGAAGGATGTGGGAGTGTTGAGGGAAACGGTGACGGACAGGAACAGAAAAAAACTTACAAACAGAAAGAAGGTATATAAAAGATGCCTTGTATGCGCACTGATTATTACCTGTATGACCCTGGCGGGTGTGTGGCTGCTGTATACTTATGAGCAGATTCCGGGCAGTATCAAATTGAAGATGGGAGAAGAGCAGGTGTTTGATATGGGATTGCCTGTGTCAGGTGAAATCAAGCGGACAGAAGAGAAGAAATCCGATGAGATACAGGCAGTTACGGTAAACGGACAGGGAGAATCCAATATTCCTGCAGACTCCATCCATATAGACTTAAGCAGTACGGTCACAATGAAAGCGAATACTCTTAGCAGCTATCAGATGGACTTGAAGCTGTTTGGATGGATACCCTTTAAACAGGTAGATATTGAAGTAATCCAGGACATGACCCTGACTCCGGTAGGGCTTCCTATCGGCATTTACTTAAAGACGGATGGAGTGCTGGTAATCGGAATAGGAGATTTTGTGGCGCTTGACGGCACCAGTGTTTCGCCCTCCAGATATTTACTGAAAACGGGGGACTATATCCTGGCGGTGGATGGGGAAAAGGTGACAGGTAAAAATGATTTTATTGATACCATAGAAAAATCCAAGGGCTATCCTGTCATACTCTCCATACGCAGAGGAGAAGAGGAATTTGACGTAGAGGTTACGCCGGTACAAAATCAGAATGCATTGTATAAGCTGGGAATCTGGGTCAGGGACAATGCGCAGGGAGTGGGAACCATGACCTTTGTGGACAGCGAAGGAAATTTCGGGGCACTAGGGCATGGTATCAATGATGTGGACACCAGTATTGTAATGGAATTGGACAGCGGAACGTTATATCAGACGGACATTATTGCCATAAAGAAAGGAACCAGGGGAGACCCGGGAGAAATGACCGGTATGATAGAATATTCCGACAAAAATATTCTGGGCATCATTACGGACAATACGTCTAAGGGAATTTTTGGTACCTGTAATGAAAAAATGATGTCCAGAATAGAAGGAGAAGCGATTCCCATCGGTTTAAAGCAGGATGTGAAGGTTGGGGCAGCCCAGATTTTATGCACTGTGGATGGGGAACCGGAATACTATGATATTCAGATTAAGGAGCTTTATCTGGATCATACCAATGTGAATAAGGGCATTGTGATACAGGTGACGGACCCGGAACTGATAGCCATTACCGGCGGTATCGTGCAGGGCATGAGCGGGGCTCCCATCATCCAGAACGGTAAGCTCATCGGCGCAGTCACGCATGTACTGGTGAATGATGCCACGAGCGGGTATGGGATATTTATAGAGGAGATGCTGGGGGAGTAAGGAAAAGGCGGATATTAAAGGACACAGGTTTTGTGAAGGTTAGAAAAAAACTTGATATGGGAGTGATGAGAAACGATGCTATATAAGTTTTTGATTTGCTTTATTGCAGGGATTGGAGCCGGTCTTGGAACGGGATTTGCCGGAATGAGTGCAGCTGCGGTGATCAGTCCGATGTTGATTACATTTCTTCATATGG
>JBJFCM010000152.1:0-8920 GCA_051888955.1 Lachnospiraceae bacterium
GCCGCCAGGGCTGCCAGAACCAACGCCGCGCCTGCACGCAAATCTGGCGCGCTGATGCACGCACCGGTATATTTATTGACACCATTCACAATGGCAATATTCCCTTCTACCTTAATGCTGGCTCCCATGCGGGTCAACTCGTCCACATATTTGAAGCGGTTCTCAAAGATGCTTTCCGTTACAATACTGGTACCTCTTGAGAGGGCCAGTGCCACCGTAATCTGGGGCTGCATATCGGTTGGAAATCCCGGATAGGGAAGCGTCATTACATGGGTATGGCGCAGAGGCTTTGCCGCCACGACACGCACTGCATCATCCGATTCTTCTATCTCACAGCCTATTTCCAAAAGCTTTGCCGTGATAGATTCCAGATGCTTAGGAATAACATTCTTTACAGTAATATCTCCCTTAGTGATAGCTGCTGCAAACATGAAGGTACCTGCTTCAATCTGATCAGGAATAATCGCATAATCCGTACCATGCAGTTTGGAAACACCCTTAATACGAATCACATCCGTACCAGCTCCCTTAATATTGGCACCCATGCTGTTCAAAAAATTGGCTAAATCCACTACATGAGGCTCTTTAGCCGCATTCTCAATAATCGTCTGTCCCTCTGCCAATGCTGCAGCCATCATAATATTAATTGTGGCTCCTACAGAAACCCTATCCATATAGATATGATTTCCTTTCAATCGCTCGGCATGAGCTTTAATAAGGCCATGTTCAATTACGACCTCTGCTCCTAATGCCTGAAAGCCTTTGATATGCTGGTCGATTGCACGGCAACCGATATCACAGCCGCCCGGAAGCGTTACCTCAGCGCTTCTATACTTCGCTAGAAGTGCACCCAAAAAATAATAGGATGCACGAATCTTACGGATATTGTCACCGTCTACCTGCAAATTGTTTATCTGTGCTGCATTAATGGTTGCCTTATGCCTTCCTGTCCGATTTACCAGTACGCCGATGTCCTGCATAGCATCCAGCAATACATTGGTATCCCTTACATCCGGCAGATTATCTATATGCACTGTTTCATCCGTCATAATGGAAGCCGCAATAATAGGAAGCGCCGCATTTTTGGCACCTCCTATTTCAACTTCACCGACTAATGGATTACCGCCTTTGATTGCGTATTGTTCCATTTTTTACACCTCTATCCACACGCATAAAAGAAGCGCATGTCTGTCTTAATAAATTCTTCATTTTTTAACATTATATAACTATCCGGCGATTTTGTAAACAGGAATGCCTGTTCGAATAATCTGAGCTATACCATTTGATAAAAAATAACCGCAAATATCACCGAAAAAAGCAGACAGCCAAGCCCCACGAAAAGAAGAACCCATTTCACAGAATCCTTCCCCCGCTCCTTTTGCTTAGCCTTCTTTTCCATACAGTAGGTGTAATAATCCTTTCTTTGTTCAAAGCGTTCCTTCCGGAAAGAAAACAGATAAACAACCGCATATCCCAGATACTGTATCCCGTAAAAATTACCGGCATCCGAAATAAAAACAAGCGCTCCGCAGCCCAGATAGAGTACTGCAGAAACAAAGAAACCGTCACTAAAAAAATGCATTAACAGCACTGTTTCCTTTCCATAGGTACTTATTTCAAAATAAATGTTGATAAATGCAATAGCAATCGCAACCGCTATCGCTGCAAGATATGTGTTCCAACGCCTTTTTTGCTTCATTATTTCTCCAATTTTTTGCGATATATTTCAAGCTCTGCCGTGTTACAGCTTACAAAATGTCCGGGAGACACCTCCTGCAGCGTGGGTTGTTCCACAGAATAGTCATGCTCATTTTCAGGAACATACACCACTCTCTTTCTTTGCTTTTCATAATGCGGGTCAGGCAAAGGAATGGCTGACAGCAGTGAACAGGTATAGGGATGCAACGGATGGGCAAACAATTCATCCGAGTCTGCTATTTCCACAATCTTGCCAAAATACATGACGATGATTCTATTCGAGAAATACTTTACAACAGACAAATCGTGAGCAATAAACAGGATGGTAAGTCCCATTTCCTCCCGAAGCTCATTTAACAAATTGATGACTTGTGCCTGGATGGACACATCCAGAGCGCTGACCGGCTCGTCCGCAATGATGAGCTCCGGATTCATGATGATGGCACGAGCAATGCCGATACGCTGTCTCTGCCCGCCTGAAAACTCATGGGGATAGCGACCTGCATGCTCCTTTACCAGGCCCACCCGCTCCAGCATTTCATACACTTTCTTATCTATAAAATCCCGGTCCTTAATGCCCTGAATGATTAGCCCCTCCGCAATAATCTCTCGCACCGTCATACGGGGATCCAAAGAAGCAATGGGGTCCTGGAAAATCATCTGGATTTTGGTCACAATGTTCTCTTTTGACGCTTCCCTCAGCTTCTCGCCGCGCTCTTTGGAAAGCTCTGCCAGTTTTGCGCTATCTCCGGCGACTGCCTTCTCCTTCTCATCATATTCTGCATTGATTTCCTTTTCAAGACGCTTACGGTAAAGCTCAATACAGTTTTTATGATCATTTTTGGCGTCTTTAATCTGCTTCTTCTGCTCTGCCAGGAAAGCTTTCAGATGTTCCTTCTCCGCCTGGATAGCTTCCGTGTTTCCCTCCTTTTTAAGAGCCTCTATACGCTCTTTGGAGGCTATGCGTTCCGCTTCCATGGCATCCGTATAGGAGCGGGTGCCCGCCACGATACGCTGTCCCTTAAAGTACACATCGCCGGATGTCGCATTGTTCAGCTTGATGATGGAACGGCCTGTCGTGGTCTTTCCACATCCGGATTCACCTACAATTCCTACAACCTCTCCCTTTTTTACAGTAAAGCTGATATCATCAACTGCCTTAAAGTCACGTTTCCCAAAGTATTGCTTTAGATGTCTGACCTCAAGGATATTTTCATTCTCACACATTTCCCAGCACCTCCATTTCCTTCATTGCCTTTATACGGTCGGTCACGCTCTTTGGAGGATCAATCTTCGGTGCATCAGGATGCAGTAACCATGTCGCCGCATAGTGAGTATCCGACACCTTGAAAAATGGAGGTTCCTTTTCAAAGTCAATTTTCATGGCATATTTGTTACGTTCTGCAAACGCATCTCCTTTAGGCGGATAAATCATATTGGGCGGCGTACCCGGAATTGCCTCCAGCTTATCCTTCGTATCCAGGGATGGCATGGAAGACAACAATGCCCAGGTATAGGGATGCTTCGGATCATAAAAGATATCGTCCACCGTACCATATTCCACAATCTTTCCTGCATACATGACAGCTACTTTATCCGCCATATTTGCCACTACACCAAGATCATGGGTAATGAACAGAACAGAGATATCACGCTTTTTCTTAATATCATTAATCAGCTCCAGAATCTGTGCCTGAATAGTCACATCCAACGCTGTCGTCGGTTCATCACAAAGGAGAATTTCCGGATTGGCCGCAATAGCGATAGCGATTACAATACGCTGCCGCATACCGCCGGAAAACTCATGCGGATACTGGTTAAACCGTTTCTCCGGTTCCTTAATCCCCACATCGGACATAATCTGAATGGCTTTGTCATATGCCTCCTGCTTGGTAACCTTATCCCGGGCATCCTTCTTTTTTGTCTCCAAATGAGACAGCATCTCCACAGCAAGTGTATGATAATCCTTTGCCTTCTCCCCTGACAGTTCCTTTTTATAATTATCCAGTAAATCCGTCAGATTCTTTTTGATATTCTGCTCCGTCAGTTCCAAATCGACCAGGTTCGCAGGAACCACCTTCGGCGCATTCTTTTTCAGCTTCAGCCGCTGCTCTCTCTTTAAAGTCTCTCTGGCAACACGCTTTTCTTCCCTGGGATTGTTTTTTACTCCGGCAAAATAACGCTCCAAATTCATATTCATGGATGTACGGAAGGTGTAAGCGCCGCTGCTTTTTTCCAATGCTAACGGATCGATGGAAGCTTCTACCAGCTTGATTAGCTTCTTTGCCACAGCCTTAGCCTCTTTTTCATCCATTGGAGACTTTTCAAAAACAGGGAGTGCTTTCGTAAGAGCATCCACGGCCTGTGATTTTGCTATACGCTTTTCTTCATCGGCAGCCTGAATTGCTTTTTCCACATTCTCAGGCTGTAGGGAAGTATCGGTACAGCCCGCCTTTTTCATGTAAGAAGCAAGCAGCTTTCGTAATTTTTTGTATTCTGCCTTTGCATTTTTACGCTTGGTCTTATTGTTTAACAGAGTAGCCTCCGTCATCTGCTTTCCGATTTTCATAATCGGGTCCAGAGAAGAAAGGGGATCCTGAAAGACCATTGTCAGTTCATTTCCACGAACCTTATTAAAATCCTTTTCCGAGTATTTCAGCAGGTCCTCTCCTTTATAGATGATTTCGCCGCCCTCAATAATCGTGTTTGCCGCATTGATGCCAATGATGGATTTTGCTGTTACCGATTTGCCGGAACCGGACTCTCCCACAATTGCCAGGGTCTCTCCTTTATTTAAGTCAAAACTGATTCCCCGCACTGCCTTCACATTACCATTGTTTGTACGGAAAGACACACGAAGATTTTTAACCTCTAATACTTTGCTCATCTGAATCTCCTTTACTCATCCGCACCGCGCAGAGATGGATTGAAGGCATCTCTCAGTCCGTTACCGAAAATATTAAAACAAATTAACATCAGTGACAAGAACACTGCCGGGAAAAATACACAGTGTGGATAAGTAGACAGCGTCTGCTGTCCGTTTTCCAGCATTGTTCCCAAGCTGGTCATAGTCTTGGAATTTAAGTTTACAATTCCAAGGTAAGAGTAGGTCGCCTCGGAAAAAATCGTATAAGGAATCGTCAACACGGAGGCCGTGATAATAAAACCGGATGCATTGGGTAAGATATGTTTAAAAATCAATCTCCTGTCTTTTGCTCCCAGAGTACGGGCCGCCATAACATATTCCTGTCCTTTAAAACGGTAGAACTGTGCACGTACTGTAGACGAAGTTCCAATCCAGCCGTAGAAAATAAAACAAATGAACATGGCAAACATTGCACCCAGCTTTTGTGCAAAATAAATTTGGAACAGAGTCATAAATACCAGACTCGGAACCTGATACAGGATGTCCTTGATACGCTCCATCACCAGGTCAAAGGTACCGCCATAATACCCCTCCAAAGCTCCGACGATGATGCCCAGAACCAGATTAATGATTGCCGCCAGCACCGAAACCGTCAGAGAAAGTCTCGCACCGGATGCCATACGAACGCAGATATCATAACCATACTCATCTGCACCGAACAGGAAGCATGCCTGTTTTCCGTTCTTATACTCATACCATGTAGAATACAGGGTACGAATCTGATAGGAGGTGCCGTTCATTTTGGAAATGCTATAGACATAACCATCCTCGGTACTCTCGTCAGTCAGATAAATATCCTGCAGTTCTCCGTTTTCATCTCTTACAGCAACACCTTTTGCATTTGTCAGATACCATGCATTGGGGTCCGATTGATAGGTCTTGCATGCAATCTGTTTTTCATCGATCATAGGATACAGCAACTGAATGCCCGTCTCCTCCTGATAATCCAGCACAGCCTGATATTCTTTGGGTGTCAGATTGATATTGACATAGCCTACCTTTGCATAGGAATCCACGGAAATGTTATAGACCGTCTGAAGGCGGTTCGCCACATTGACTTCCTCCGTGCCATATTCCTCTGCAATTGCACCGGGAATTGCGGAATAATAATCGTAGGTCTGCTGGTTGACCTGCTTTTCCGAACACCCATTCCAAAATCCCAAATTGATGCTATTGCTCAGTTTGGGGAGCGCATAGGCATAATATCCATCCTTTTCCGAAACCTGATAACCGGATACGAACGGAGTAATGATTGCAAATGCAACCAAAAAAAGCAGAATGACCGAACAGACAACAGCTCCTTTGTTATGTGCAAAACGGATGAGTGCATCCTGTAAAAAGCCAATAGGCTTCGTCTCCAGTTCCTTATCATGGATTCTCTCGTCCATCTGCACAAAAGCAAATTCTTCCTTGGGGATATGTTCATATTCCTGATTATAATTCATTGGTCTTGTCACCTCCCATACGGATTCTGGGATCAATGATGCCATAGCTTAAGTCAAATAAAATACCTGCCACTAAACCAATCATCACATAAAACATGCTGATTGCCAAGAATACACTGTAATCCCTCATGTTGATGGAAGCCAGGTAAGTCTTTCCGATACCGGGCACCGCAAAAATCTGCTCAATAATCAAAGAACCACTGATAACATAGATAACATCCGCCATAAAGGACGGCAGAATAGGAACCAGGGAATTGCGAAATGCATGACGCATAGTAGCCTGGGCACGGGTCAGTCCCTTAGTCCGGGCCAAAAGCATATATTCACTGGTCAGCGTCTCCGTCAGCTCCGCACGAATCATACGCATATCTCCGGCAATGGTACCGAAGGACAGGGCAAGTATCGGCATGATTGCGGAATGGAACATAGGCCATGTAAAATAATCTGTACCGCCTTTCATAACCAACGGACACCATCCCAGTTTAAAGCCAACAATATATTGCAGAAGCACTGCATACACAAAGGAAGGAATGGAAATAAATATCATGATAAAGACATTGATTACCTGATCCTGCCATTTATTTTTGAATACGGCAGCAATCACTCCAAAAATAATTCCCAGGGGAATAGAGATGACAAGTGATGCAAAATTGATATAAAGGGTCGCCGGAAGCTTACTTATCAGATACTCTGTAACCGGCTGTAAGAAGGTTCCCACAGTAGTACAAAAGCCCCAGTCAAACTCTGTGAATATGTTTTTTAAAAATATACCGTACTGCACAATAAGCGGGTCATAATATCCCCATGCAGTACGCATGTCCTCCAGCTGCGTTGCGTATCCGCCTGTTACCTGTACGACCGGGTTCGGCAGCATCTTAATCAGTACGAACAACATCGTCATAATGATAAATGCGCTCACGATACCAAGAACAATACGCTTACATACATACTTAAACATCTGTTTCTCTCCTCTGCTATTGAAAAGCACTTAGAGAGACAGCTAAAACAACTAGCTGTCTCTCTCGAGGCCTTCCTATCATTTTCGGGTAAATACCTTAGTAACTCAGGTTATTTCCCTGTTCTGCACAATATGCAGCCCACTCTTCATCATTCATGGTATAGGTCATGAACTGGATACCGCCACGTCCTACAATAGAGTTAATATACTCTTCGCTTCCAAGAACGATTCTCTGTGAGTAAAGAGATGCTGAGCAGGAAGAGTAGATGGGAATAATATGGTAATTTGAGAGTATTCCCTTTTCAATGCCTGCAAGAATCTCATTTCTTACATCCAGATCAGCCACTGCGTAGGTACCGCCGTATAACTCATTATACCAGTCGTAGAAGCTCATCGTGATCTCTTCGCCCTGAACGGAGATTGTCAGGTCCTGATAAGGATCAAAGCCATATTCCATAATATAACTCGGATCAGTATAGCAGATCATCATGGAGTAGGGATCCAGTTCTGCACCACCCCATGCGCCGGTAATCATATCATCCTGTCCGGACTGCATCGTATTATAATAATCCTGATCCACTATCAGAGTTACCTTAATTCTGTCTTCCAGAGAGGTTCCCTCTGCTGCCGCCAGCAGAGCATCCTGAATATAGTCTACCATCTTCTGGTACATGGAGTCACTGCCGTAAACATGGTATTCAATTTCTACGATATCCGTATCAGAAATATTGCCGTCTGCATAGCACTGGTCATAAGCAGACTGTAACAGCTTAGAAGCCTCATCCTTGTTGTAGCCGGTCAGGGAACTGATATCCTCTACTCCATAGACCTCACGCAGAACATCCTGTGCATACTCACAATCGCGATAAAGAAGTCCTGTATCCGGGTCACAGATATACACATCATTCAGCAGACCGAAAGCAGGATCTGAGCTGGCCGTACAGCTCTTTACATAATCGGTACGGTCAAAGGATAAGGAAACTGCCTTACGGAAATCCTTATAAGTAAGGATTGTCTTGTTCACACCTGCTGTCTCTCTGCTGGCGAGCATATCAAAATCGGTATTGAAAGCCAGATAATAGGTAAAGGACTGCGGAGTAAAATAAACGTAATCACTGGTTCCGTATTTTTCCATGTCATCACTGGCAAGACCTACCGCATCCAGATTACCCTGTAAAAACATGGATACCTGGGTCGTGTGCTCATCTATCTGCTGCAGGTCAATACCGGTGGTCTGATACTGTCCTGCATACTTTTCATCAGAGTAGCCAAACCAGTTCTCATTCTTTTCAAATACTATTTCCTTGGACTCCTGATAGCTTACAATCTTATAAGGGCCATAGGAGCTGAACTTGTCAACCGCAGTTCCGTAGGAAGACTTGACGATACCGCCGGTCTGCTCTTTGTTGGCCTCATACAAATCTTTTTTCACCAAAATCAGGTTGTCAATGTTGGATTCAAAATTAAACAACGTGCTTGGATTCTTCAGGATAACTGTAAATGTATAATCATCATCCTTCACAAATCCAACCTGATCCCAGGTCGTAGCCTCCATGATACCATCTTCACAGAATGCGTAATTAATCAAATCATCATATGTATCATTTCCCCATGCATCGCTGCCTGTAAAGCCGAAAAGTATCTCAATAGACTCATCTGTCATAGGGATATAACCATCCTCGTTAGCCAGGGCATCCAGACTATAATATGTATCCTCAGGCATGTATCCAGCGTAGTCCAGCAGTGAATAGCCGCCCATCCAGTCATTGTCGATGTAAACACTCCATCCGAAATATGCCTTATTTCCATCGGCATCAACATACTGTCCGTCCTCGCCGGCAGCAAGATCAGCCATGGTCTTGTCAAGTGCGGTAGCAACCGTCAGCTTTGCTC
>JBJFCM010000153.1:0-2472 GCA_051888955.1 Lachnospiraceae bacterium
GACAATACAAAGGAAAGGAATAAAAAATACAATGGAATTTGTGAAAAAGAATGGACTAGGATTGCTTTTGTGCCTGATAATAGCAGTGCCCTGCTGGTTTTTGGGGAAGCAGTTTCCGGTTATCGGCGGCCCGGTTTTTGCAATCCTGGCAGGTATGATTATGACACTGGTTTTAAAAGACAAGAGCAAGCTACAGGGGGGCATTACCTTTACATCTAAGAAAATCCTGCAGTATGCAGTCATTTTACTTGGATTTGGATTGAATTTATCAGAGATTGCTAAGGTAGGTATGCAGTCGTTGCCGATTATTGTTTCCACCATTACCACATCACTGGTAATAGCCTTTTTATTGCATAAGCTGATGCATATGCCATCTAATATCTCCACGTTGGTTGGTGTGGGCTCTTCCATCTGCGGTGGCTCTGCAATAGCGGCTACAGCACCGGTAATCGGCGCAGACGACGAGGAGATTGCACAATCCATTTCCGTTATTTTCTTATTTAACGTAATAGCGGCACTTATCTTTCCGACGCTGGGAGGTATGCTCGGACTGTCCAACGAAGGGTTTGGCTTATTTGCCGGTACGGCTATTAATGACACTTCTTCTGTAACAGCGGCAGCTACTGCATGGGATGGCATGCATCCGGGAGCCAATGCACTGGATACGGCAACCATTGTCAAGCTGACTCGTACCCTTGCTATTATTCCCATTACTTTAGTACTGGCATTTTGGCGTACTGCTAAGATGAAAAAAGCAGGAAAAGCAGGGGATAATACATTTAGTTTAAAAAAGGTATTCCCGTTCTTTATTTTGTTTTTTGTCTTGGCGAGTGTGATCACCACCGTTTCTGTGATGGCTGGTGTGGATGTGGCATTTTTTAAACCATTTAAGGAACTGTCCAAATTTTTCATCATTATGGCAATGGCCGCCATCGGCTTGAATACGAATATCGTTAAACTGATAAAAACCGGTGGAAAGCCGATACTTATGGGACTGTGCTGCTGGATAGGGATTGCCGGCGTCAGTCTTTTGATGCAACATATCATAGGATTGCTGTAGGGCGTTCAGAGGCTTCAGAAAACCATTGACGGGAAAGCTGTTTTAGTAGAAAATGTAGTGGTGATGACAATACAGTAATTGAGGTGCGAAATGGACTTATTTGAATACATGCGGCAAAACAATATGGAAAAAGAGTCGCCACTGGCTGCCAGGATGCGTCCGACCACGCTGGATGAGGTGGTGGGGCAGCAGCATATCATCGGCAAGGACAAGCTGCTTTACCGGGCAATCAAGGCAGATAAATTGAGCTCCCTTATTTTCTATGGACCGCCCGGCACCGGCAAGACGACCCTTGCCAAGGTCATAGCCAATACCACAAGTGCGCAGTTTACCCAGATTAATGCTACCGTGGCCGGTAAAAAGGACATGGAAGAGGTAGTGGAAAAGGCCAAGAACGATCAGGGCATGTACGGAAAAAAGACGATATTATTTATCGATGAAATTCATCGCTTTAATAAGGGGCAGCAGGACTATCTGCTTCCTTTTGTGGAGGACGGCACCATTATTCTGATTGGAGCCACCACTGAGAATCCCTATTTTGAAGTGAATGGTGCTTTGATTTCCCGCTCCATTATTTTTGAATTGAAGCCTCTGGAAAAAGAGGATATCAAAGCCCTGCTGCAAAAGGCAGTTTATGACAAAGATAAGGGTATGGGTACCTATGATGCGGTGATTGATGAGGATGCGCTGGAGTTTTTGGCGGAGCTTTCCGGCGGAGATGCCAGACATGCCCTGAATGCCATTGAACTGGGCATTATGACTACTAATCGCAGTGAAGATGGAAAGATACATATTACAATGGAAGTGGCGCAGGAATGCATTCAGAAGAGAGTCATGCGTTACGACAAAAACGGAGACAGCCATTATGATACCATATCTGCGTTTATCAAAAGCATGAGAGGCTCTGATCCGGATGCGGCTGTCTACTACTTGGCAAGGATGCTGTACGCCGGAGAAAGCGTCACCTTCATTGCCAGGAGGATTATGATATGTGCGGCAGAGGACGTGGGGAATGCGGACCCCCAGGCCCTTGTCGTTGCGGTCAATGCATCTTTGGCAGTGGAGCGCGTGGGGATGCCGGAGGCACAGATTATTTTATCCCAGGCAGTAGCCTATATAGCGTCGGCACCCAAAAGTAATGCCGCAACAGGTGCTATCATGGAGGCGATGAATACAGTGAAGGAGACAGGTAATCTTCCTATTCCCACCCATTTGCAGGATGCCCATTATAAGGGGGCTGCGAAGTTAGGTCATGGAACCGGTTATAAATATGCCCATGATTATAAGAACAATTATGTCAAGCAGCAGTACTTGCCCTACGAACTGAATGGCAAAGAATTTTATAAACCATCGGGCAATGGCTACGAGGTGAAAATCAAGGAGCATATGGCAAGGATTAAGAAGGAAGCGGA
>JBJFCM010000153.1:2572-8885 GCA_051888955.1 Lachnospiraceae bacterium
ATGGCTACGAGGTGAAAATCAAGGAGCATATGGCAAGGATTAAGAAGGAAGCGGAGAGTTAAAAGCACCCATCAGAACAGCTCGCTTACAAGGAACTGGTAGATTTCCTGATTTTTTTTCTGCCAGTTGTCGCAGATGGAGGCAGCCACTTCTTCCACGGGAACGGACAGCGTGATATCCACCAGTGTAATACCGCGGTCTTTGGCAAAAAGATGGGCCTCGTATTCGCCGCTGGTCGATTTATAGTAATTTCCCTGTATAGAAACTTCATTGCGCAGGTCGAATTCCTTTTCCGAAAAATAGCTGTCGATGTCATTTTTGATGGCATCACTGATTCGGTTTTCAAAGAAGCGGAGCGTATCCCGGCCTTCCTCCGTGATGGAAAGCTGTGTCCTGTTCCGGATGGTCTGCGCCGTAATCAGACTGGTATCAATAAGCTCAGAGATTACCTGCTGCAGAGTGAAAAAATTGGTATATTCCTTTTCCTGAATAAAATCGCCTACCTGTGCCTTGGTGAGGGGAAAGCTTACCCTGTCAAGCATATAGAGCACGATTAATTTATAGAGTGTCAGTGGATCCTGTACCATAATAACATCTCCCTTGATAAGTGCCGCGCTGCTTCATGGTCTTGTGCAGCGTGTTCAGTACGTTTCTTTTATGGAGGCTCCATGTTGGAGCAATCAACAAATCTTTTGGCCCGTCACCGGTCAGCCTGTGAATAACGATATCCGGGCTTACTATTTCCAGACAATGAATCAATACGTCCGTATATTCCTCCTGCGAGAAAACCGAAAAGCCGTTCAGGTCGTCTGACAGGTATTTTTCTGCAAGGAGTGTCCCTTTCAGTATGTGCAGTAGCTGCAGCTTGATACCAAACGGACGCAGAAAGCCTGCTTTTGTTGCAAGCGGTGAAGATGGACCGTCACAGTCTCTGACAGGAATATGATTCAAGTAGGAACAGGTTGCATACATGTCCTCTTTGGTCTCACCCGGCAGCCCCAAAATCACGTGTACGATAAACGGTATCTGCAGCCTGGACAAATCGGATACAGCCTTTTCAAAAACGGGCAGGGTAAAACCTCTGTTGCAGAAAGCGGCTGTGTTCTCATGGATGGTCTGTAGTCCCAGCTCCACCCAGATGAATTTATCCGGATATGAGGTCTTAAGCTCCGCCAGCAGAGCCAGAATATCCGCTCCCAGACAATCGGGCCTGGTAGCAATGGAGATACCGGCAACATCGGTCAGCGAGAGGGCAGCAGTATAAATATCCCTTAAATAAGAGACAGGCCCATAGGTGTTCGTATAGGCCTGAAAGTAAGCAATAAACCGCGTCCCGGTCTTTTTGTCGGAAAAAAGTGCCCGTCCGGCGGAAAGCTGCTTTTGTATGGAGAACGCATCCGTTTTGACGGCAAAGTCACCGCTGCCACCGGCACTGCAGAAGATGCAGCCACCGGTGCCGAGTGTCCCGTCTCTGTTGGGGCAGGAAAGTCCCGCATCCAAAGCGATTTTATAGTATTTTTCTCCGTAGGTTTTCTTAATATATGCATCCAGAGAATAGTAGGGCTTGTCAAGCCAGTTCTCATTCATGGTAAATACCTTATTTAATGTGGGATTTGACTGCGTTTGCGACCACATCCGCTACCTGGGGATCAAAGGCTTCCGGCAGGATATTGTCTGCGGAAAGCTTGTCCTCCGGTACCAGGCCTGCGAGAGCAGTGGCAGCCGCCAGTTTCATTTCCTCTGTAATCTGGGTAGCACGACCTTCCAGCGCACCCTTGAAGATGCCGGGAAAAGCCACTACGTTGTTGACCTGATTGGGGAAATCGGAGCGTCCTGTGCCGACTACCTTCGCACCGGCTTTTTTTGCAAGGTCAGGCATAATTTCCGGAACGGGATTGGCCATAGCGAATAGGATGGCATCCTTATTCATGGAAGCGACCATTTCCTCGCTGACGATGCCGGGAGCGGACACGCCTATAAAGATATCGGCACCCTTCATGGCATCTGCTAAAGAGCCGGTTTCATTCTGTAAATTGGTGACCTCGGTCATCTTTTTCTGCATCCAGTTTAAGCCTTCCGTATCCTTAGAAACGATTCCAACCTTGTCACACATGATGATATGGGGGAAACCGTAGGTAAGCAGCAGCTTGGTAATGGCTACACCGGCACTTCCGGCACCGTTTACGACTATCTTACAATCTTCTTTTTTCTTACCGACTACCTTCAAAGCGTTGATGATACCGGCAAGGACCACGATAGCAGTACCGTGCTGGTCATCATGGAATACGGGAATGTCCAGTATCTGTTTCAGACGCTCCTCAATCTCAAAACAGCGGGGGGCACTGATATCCTCCAAGTTGATGCCGCCGAAGCCGGGAGCTAAGTAGGTAACAGCTTTGATGATTTCCTCAGTATCCTGGGTATCCAGACAGATGGGAACTGCATTGACACCACCGAATTCTTTGAACAGAACGGCCTTACCCTCCATAACAGGCATGGCGGCATAAGGACCGATATTGCCAAGCCCCAATACGGCGCTGCCGTCGGAAACAACTGCTACGGTATTGGCTTTCATGGTATATTTATAAGCGGCCTCCTTATCCTGGGCGATTACTTTGCATGGTTCTGCAACACCGGGCGTATAGGCCAGTGCTAAATCCTCTCTGGATTTGACGGGAGTCTTGCTTACCGTCTCTAATTTACCGTTCCACTGCTCATGGAGCATCAATGCTTTTTCATTGGTTGTCATAACTGTTCCTCATTTCTTTTCTATTTTGAGCGCTACAGCGCTATGTATCAAAAGATAGTACTACCTTATCATAGTATATTTTTTCCCCTTCCGCAAGGAGAAAATAGGCTTTGCGGGTTCAATGGCATCCTTCCTTGAAGAGATAATATTCATGAACCAGGCTACGGAAACCGAGCTCTTTTATATGCTCATAGGTAACCCGATAATTTCCTTTATAATGGCGGCCACTATACAGATAGCGTATATACTGTATCAGATAGGTATCCAGTTCCTTCAATCCATCTGTCGTATTCAATACAGGGAAGAACCATCTGCTCCAGGTGAAGGAATTTTCTTCCTGCTCGTCGTAAAATTTTTTATTAAAGGTGCGAATCATGGCTTTCGCGGTCCGGTCAAAATCCGCATGTTTTCGTGTGCGCCAGCGATAAAGAGAATGGGCCTTGCGCTTGATTTTTGCTTTCATTTTTTCTTTGGTGATATCGGATAGATCCACGGTTCCCTGCCTGTAGCAGAAGCCTAAGAATTCCCAGGGCTTCCCCGGAGTACTGATGTGTACTTTGTCAGGGTTTAAGGTCAGCCCTTTTTCTGCAATGTGCGACTGTAGTAGTTTTTGATAGTCTTCCAGCTCCTTTTTGCTGTCTGCAAAGATCAAAATATCATCGGAATAGCGGAAATAGGGAATCTCCCTGCTTTCAAAGAGCCTGTCTAAAGAGAGCAGGTAGATGTTGGCGAAAAAGGGGGAAATGGGAGTGCCTGCCATGGCCCCACGGTTTTCTGTAATCAGAACCCCGTTTTCGTAGGCTTTATCCGCAAGAAGAAGCCGCTCTAAAAATAAAAGGAGCGGTTCGTCATCGGTAATGACCTCGCGCAGCACGGTCAGCAGCTTATCGGGGGGAATCGAGTTAAAATAATTGCGGATATCGGCCTTCAGACAGAATTTTTCATTTAAATGGGGAGTGGACAGCACCTTACCAATGGCTTCCTTGGCAGAACTGTTCCTGCGGAAGGAATAGCAGGAAGAACTGATTTTGTCATCATACCGGTACAATAAGAAAGCCATAGCTTTCAGGACCATGGACTCAATTTCTCCGTAAGAATAGACAATTCTTTTTTTGCCGGTGCCGCTTTTGTTGACGCTGATTTTCGTAGGATAGTCAAAGGAAAAACCGGCTTTGGTCAGATGCTCCGTAATGGAGCGGTATTGGCGTTTTTCTATGAATGTCTGCCAGATTTCCTGTTCCTTTTGAGACAGATGGTGTTTCTCCAGTTTGTATTTTAGAAAGCTGTCCCAGACAGCATCATCGTTCAATTCTTCTAAAAGGCTCATTTTTTTCCTTTCAGTGCATAAAAAAAGAAAGAGAAACAGCTTTGAAATAAGCTATGCTTATGTTACAAGACTGAACAGACTCCCATTACCTGCAAAATGTAAGAATCAGCCGGCAGAATATTTCTGTCGATATGATACGGTGTCTGCTTCATCCGCCGCAGGTGCAAAATGCATTTCTCTTTCTTTTTCCCGATATGTAGTTACAGATACTGATGTAAACGATTAGTGATATAGTCTGTCCGGTTCTCAAATGCGTACACAAAATTAATCAGGGGAATGCCGGCTTTTGCAGCTTCTTCTTTGGACCAGCGGTAGGTGCGGCTGGCGCAGGTATTGTTATATACCACCATGATAAAAAGCTTCGGTGAGCCGTTTTCATAGATACCGAAGGAATAGGGCATAAATTTACCGGTACCACCCAAAGTTTCAGGAGATACATTTTCCCGTACCTCGTACTGTGAAAATTCTTTTGAAAGGATGGCTCTCAGCTTATCATCCACTTCCTCATATTTGCCGGTACCGGTTGGTGCTGTTGCTGTAGAAGCGGCATAGGCCGGTGCGGCAGTAGTTGCAGAAGCACTACCGGTCAGCTCCTGTATGCCTTCACGGATGGACTGGCTCAGTTCACCGGAGACGGCGTCTGTAGCAGTTCTTGCTATGTCTGAAACAATTTTTTTGGCACTCTTATTTAATAAATTATCCAAAAATCCCATAGGTTTTTCCCCCATTTGCTTTTGTAGTTGACATCAAAATAACAACAGTGCTATTATACTACAAGCGCAGGAAATCAAGCGGCTGCGGAGCAGACATTTGATTTACAAGCGGTGGCCTTTGTATAATGTGTTGCAAAGCAACAGCACGATGGCGTTAGCCACCGTGAATTCTGCATCAGCAGAATTATTATACCACAGTCGGTAGCCATTGACAATCCGATGTGGAAGGTACCGGCAAAAAAACTGTAAAAAATGTAGAATAATATTGTTGACAATGGGGTAGGAGTATGCTATCCTATTAAAGCGTGTGAAGAACACGGGACAATAAAGCAGAGTATCCACTCTCACCTTACGGCAGGCGCTGGTAAGTGTTAATAGTTCAAAACCCTTAGGGGGATGCACGCAGTATCGATAAGCTTTTCCAAGTGATGATGCTGCAGAGTGTGAATTATTAAGTGGATAGTTATGCTATCCACTTTTTTAATTTTCATTATGGAGGGTACAGCTATTAGCGAATTAATGATTAACGAACAGATTAGAGACAAGGAAGTACGTCTCATTGGTGAGGACGGAGAGCAGTTAGGTGTTATGTCCGCCAGGGAAGCACAGAAATTAGCAGAGGAAGCCGGACTGGATCTGGTAAAGATTGCTCCGACAGCAAAGCCGCCCGTATGTAAGATTGTGGATTATGGGAAGTTCAAATACGAGCAGACCAGAAAAGAGAAGGAAGCAAAGAAGAAACAGAAGGTCATCGATGTAAAGGAAATCAGACTTTCTCCCAATATTGATACCAATGACTTGAACACCAAAGTCAATGCAGCAAGAAAGTTTTTGTCCAAAGGCGACAAGGTAAAGGTTACCCTGCGTTTCCGTGGACGTGAGATGGCACACATGAACAGCAGCAAGCATATTCTGGATGATTTTGCGACGAGCCTGTCCGATGTGGCAATTGTGGAAAAGGCGCCTAAGGTAGAAGGCAGAAGTATGACAATGTTTTTAACTGAGAAGCGTAGCTAGCGCAGTTAAAATAGATTAAGTAAAGAAAGTTTAGGAGGAACTCGTTATGCCAAAAATGAAGACAAGCAGAGCAGCAGCTAAGCGTTTTAAAGTAACAGGAACAGGTAAATTAAAGAGAAATAAGGCTTATAAGCGCCATATCTTAACCAAGAAATCCACCAAGAGAAAACGTAATCTGAGACAGGCTGCTATCACAGATGCAACCAATGTAAAGAATATGAAGAAGATTTTACCATATTTATAATAGGTAAGGAGGAGAATGAGACATGGCAAGAATTAAAGGCGGCATGAACGCTAAGAAAAAACACAATAGAGTATTAAAGCTTGCAAAAGGTTACAGAGGAGCAAGAAGCAAACAGTACAGAGTAGCAAAGCAGTCCGTTATGCGTGCACTGACCAGCTCCTATGCAGGCAGAAAAGAAAGAAAGCGTCAGTTCAGACAGCTTTGGATTGCACGTATCAATGCAGCAGCAAGAATGAACGGCTTATCCTACAGCAAATTTATGT
>JBJFCM010000154.1:0-8818 GCA_051888955.1 Lachnospiraceae bacterium
TTTGTAACATTGTCCCTTTTCGGATTTGTGTTACTAAGAATGAATTTTGCTATTCATTCAGGAACACTTTTCCGGAATGGGAGATAGCATTTACCGGTATCGTTCCTAAATCGCCTTCGGCAGGTTCCACTCAAAATGCGTTGCCAGCAGGCGGATGGCAAACACGGTAAATATACTGACAAATACGTTGACATATTCCGGTAATCCTGTATGGGTAAGCAGACAGAACAAACAGCCACCAACAATAGAGGCTACCGCATATACACGCTTACGAAGCACAAAGGGAATCTCCATTACCATCAGATCCCTGATCAGGCCGCCGCCAATTCCCGTCACCATACCCATAAATACTATGAGTACTATATTGTCGGTAAATCCGGCATTCATGGCAGCCTGTACACCTATTACCGTAAAGGCTCCCAGCCCCAGGGCATCAAATACATTGTTGATGCTGTCTATCGTCTTTTCCTCTGAAAGATACTGTTTCTTAAAGGCAGCCGCCACCAGAAATACCAGGAGAGAGGTTACTGCTGCCGCAGTAAGACCTACAGGACTTCTGAACATGGCGGGCGGAATCTCACCAATCATCATATCCCTGAGCATACCGCCGCCCAGCGCCGTAATGATGCCCAAAAACAGTACGCCAAATAAATCCACTCTTTTTTTTATGGCTACCATGGCTCCGGAAACGGCAAAAGAAACCGTTCCCACGAATTCAGTTGCCGAAAAAAGCTGATCTGCTACATTCATTCCACAAATGCCTCCCCAATCTCTTTCAGCCTTCTGCAATCAGCCGGCAAAGGATTTGTCAGTGCTGTGGACTGATTCGTATGCACATACATACTGGAAATACCAAAATCATGTGCGCCTGCAATATCTGCGTTGCAATCGTTGCCTATCATGACAGATTCCTCTTTATTTAACCGATACCTCTGATGCAGCATTTCAAAGAAAAGCGGTGACGGTTTTTTCACCCCTGCATCCGAGGAATACAATATCCCGTCGAACAAATCATAAATACCCAGCATGCGCATCTCAGCTTCCGTAAAAATGCGTTGGGCATTAGATAAAAGATACACACCTTTTCCGGCCTGACGAAGCCTTAAAAGCAATTCTTTGACACCGGGAAACAGTCTGATATATCGCATGGATTCATTTCTGAAAAACAAACCCATATCATACACCTGTGTCCCTAACGGTGTGACACCTTTTTCCAGAAAAAGCGCTTCAAACACCTCTTCCAGCTTAATCTCCACAACAGGACGGGGAACCTTGGTAGCTTTTGCCAGCCTGTCCTCTTTTTCCCGTACCAGCTCACTATACCGCTTCTTCAACTCCGAAGGTATATAAAAAGCCCCTTGCAGGGCATATAAGTGTGCAGCTTTCTTCCACAAAGCCATTTTCTCTTCATTTGTCTCAATATCTACCAGCGTGCCGTATAAATCAAAAATATAGTTCTGAAACATATGAAAGCCTCCTGCATGTAAGTGTAACATACAATTTCCCTCTTGACAAACCCCAAAAATGTATATATATTGAGTACAAACTAAATACATATTTGCTAGGGGAGCACATAGCTGAGACTGAGTCGCCTGACTCTAACCCTCATCACTTGAACCGGGTAATACCGGCGTAAGGAAGCACGTTATTGTAAATGCAATTTCAAAAAACATACCTTCTATCATGAATTGCATTTATAATTACCGAACTGTGTCCCTCTTTGCTTACCATCAAGGAGGTTTTTTTATGCAAAAAGACAAAACAAAAATTCTAGTAGAAGGTGCCGTCATGGTCGCTCTTGCCACAGTGCTGAGCTTCATCCGGGTATTTAAGCTGCCCTGGGGTGGATCAATCACACTGCTTTCCATGCTTCCCATCGTACTCTTTTCCATCCGGAGGGGCGTGAAAGCAGGGTTTGTTGTATCCTTTGTATATTCCCTGGTTCAGTTTACCCAGGGCATAATGGACGGTCTTTTCGGCTGGGGGCTCACTCCCGGCATGCTCATCGCCTGCATCTTCTTAGACTACATCGGCGCATTCACCGTACTGGGAATTGCAGGATTATTCCGTAAAAAAGGATTTTCCGGCTGGATTGGCGGCATCTCTCTTGCCATATTCCTGCGCTTTGCTTTACACTTCATGAGCGGTGTCATAATCTGGCAGAGTTTCGGCTCTCTTTGGGAAAGTTTTTACACCGAAAACACCTATCTCTATAGCTTCCTGTACAATGGGTGCTATATGTTGCCGGAACTCATTTTTACTCTGGCAGGTGCCGTCGCTCTCTTGAAAGTACCACAAACAAAACGCATTCTCCTAGCCGAAGAATAAAGCTGAGAAATAATAAGCATCCAAAAGGCAACCCCACAGCGACCAGAGCTGAGGTTGCCTTTTTTTATTTACCACTTATTATTTTCCGCTGTTGTCAGGCAGCATCTTAACACGGCACTTCGCATCCCAGGTAAAAGGAATACAACACCTTCTCCTTTACCGGCTTTCCGGTCAGGCTTATCAGTGCTTCCTCGTAATAATCCAGCTGCACCTTATAACGTTTTACCAATTCCTCAGGTTTTTTGATAACGTCTGTCTTATAATCCAAGAGCACCAGCCCATCCTCTTCTTCAAAAAAGGCATCCACGATACCCTGAATCAACACCGTTTCTTCCTGCGGAAACCTTTGCAGTTCTCCGGCTGTATCCTCCCGGGGCAGTCTGTCTGCAGAGATGCCGTAGACAAAAGGTTGTTCTCTGAAAAGCTTCCCTTCTGTTGCGGCCTTTTTCATCCGTCCTGCAATCGATGACTGCATAAAGTGCAGGATTTTTTCAGCATTCACAGCCTTTTTGTATTCTTCCGTCAGACGCCCTTCTGCCTGGAAGCTGTCCATTTCCTTTAAAACATCCTGGGCATCTTCATATCCCTTTGTAAAATCCAGAAGCTCCATGACCCTGTGCACGGCGCTACCTCTGGTAGTACCGGAAATTTCTTCCTTTTCCCGCATAAAGGCAGGGATATACGGCTTTAACTCCTGCTGTGGGAAAAGCTCATGGGCAGGCTCCTCTTCCCCGCTTTCCATGGCAGCTTTTTTCAGTTCGGATACCGTAGTCTTGGTGTACAGCTTTTCCAGATTTTTGTGGGGATATACATAGGCAAAGCGCTCTGCCAGCAGATCATATTCCTCTTTACCGGCAAATGCAGCCGATTGGGTAAGCTCATTCCACCTGCCTGCTGCTGACACGCCTTCCTGCAAATCCTCCAGAGCCATATCTGCCAGGGTCTTCACCGTCACCTGTGGGAAAACCGGTAACAGATAATCTAAAAAGCTTACGGCACCTGTCAGGCGGGTGTATGAGATTCTATCCATTCCCTCTGCGTCCACTGTCTGTAAAAGCGCCGCCGGGTCCTCCACCACTCCTGTCATAATCAGCTTCTCTTTGGCACGGGTCATAGCCACATAAAGTACCCGCAGTTCCTCCGCCAGATTATCCAGCTTCATCTTGGTAGCAAGCACATTTTTCCGCAGGGTCTTATTCTTTACCCTCGCATCCGGATTTACATAATCCGTGCCAATTCCCAAATCCACGTCAATAATCAGCGCCTGAGAGGTATCCTGCATGTTGAAGCGCTTGGAAAGTCCTGCCACAAATGCCACAGGAAATTCCAGGCCCTTGCTCTTATGGATACTCATAATCCTGACTACATCGGCATTTTCATCCAATGTGCTGGCCTCACCATAGTCCACATTATATTTTTCCAGCTGCTCTATATAGCGGATAAAGTGAAACAGACCATAATAGCTGTTCTTTTCAAAGCCTGCTGCCTTGGTCAGAAGCATTTCCACGTTGGCAAGTCTCTGGCTTCCGGCAGGAAGAGCTGCCACGTAGGCCGGATAGTCATAATCCTCCATCAGCTTCTTTAACAGCTCTAAAATCGGCATATAAGCAGTGCAGGCCCTGTACTCTGCAATCTGTTTGAGGAACAGGCGGCATTTCTCCCGTAGTTCTTCTGCTGCTTCTACACAGCCGGCCACGCCCCTGCTGCTATCTTCCGGCATTGTCCCGGCACATATCCGCACGCAGTCATACAAACAGGTATCCCTGTCCTCTCCCATGCTCTTTATGAGTGCTGCCTCTTCATCCGAAAATCCGCCAAAGACGGATTTCATCACGCCAAACAGGGGAATATCCTGTAAGGGATTGTCCAGCACCCGTAAAAACTGCAGAATATCCTGGATTTCTTTCGTAGCAAAATAACCGGTTTTGCCTGCCACATAGGCAGGGATGCCTTCTTTAGCAAAGACTGCCTTAAATTCTTCATCCCAGCCGCTGTTCGTGCGAAGCAGCACCACCATATCCTTATACATCACCGGCCGCAGTCTGCCGGTTTCCTTATCCGTCACCTGAAAGTGCTGTTTCAACTCCCGGATGCGGGCGGCTATTCCCAGGGCTTCCACCTGTTTGGCATTCCATTCGGATTCCTTTTCCGGTTTTTCAAACAGAAGCAGTTCACTTTCACAGCCTGCATTTTCCGGGTAGACTGCCCCCGGATAGAGGGCTGCCGCCTCATCATAGACGATACCGCCCATTTCCTTGGTCATAATCCGTGAAAATACCCGGTTGACCGTATCGATTACTTCTCTCCTGCTTCGGAAGTTCTTATGCAGGTCAATTCTTCGCATACTGCCGCCTGTCTGGGAATAGGTGTGGTATTTTTCCAGAAAAAGCTCCGGTCTGGCAAGACGGAATTTATAAATACTCTGCTTCACATCTCCTACCATGAACCGGTTATTCACCGTATCCCCTTCTCTGGAAACAGCCTTTAACAAATATTCCTGCACCAGGTTGCTGTCCTGGTATTCGTCAATGAGAACCTCTTCAAAATAATCCCGGTACTCTAAAGCCGTCTTAGTGGGAACCACCCGCCCGTTCTCGTCCTTCTCAACCAATATCTGCAGGGCAAAGTGCTCCATATCGGAAAAATCCAAAAGCTTCTTTTCCCGCTTTCTCTCATCCAGCCTCTCTTTGAATTCCAGGCACAAGTCCACCAGCACACATACAGCTTCCTCGCAGTCCCTTGCCTGACGCAGGACGGTAGGAAGGGGCATAGAAAAATACCGGGCATTCAGCTTCTTTATCTCTTCCTTCACCCCATCTCTGAGCGCCTTCGCACGCTCCTTTTTTTCCGGTGATACGGTCGCATCCTTTTTAGGAGACAACCTGCCAAAGGTCACAGCCGAGAGTTTGTCTGCAAATTCCGACAGAGAGGACAGATTGCATAAGCGGTGAAGCATTTCCATTTCCTGCTCCACCGTTTCCCCATACATGTAGGGACCGTCGGGCTGTTCACAGAGCGCCTTGATTTCCTCCATATCCTGATACAGTGCCCGGACCATCTTCTGCAAATGGGAGAGAAGATATTTTCCCCAGTCAGACTGCTCCAGCTCCTCCATACTGCCTAAATGATAATCTTCTTTTCTCTGCTTCAGCCATTCCTCCGGGAAGGGATAGCTTAGCGCATACTGATACAGGGAAAAGATATGCTCCTCCAGAACACTCTCCCTGCCTCCCGGACAATAATATTCCACACAGCGGTAAAAACTCTCTTCTCCCGCCGCAAAATGCTCCTCCAAAAGCTCTGCCAGCACATCCTGCTTCAAAAGCTCCAGTTCCCCTTCATCCGCTACACGGAAAGCCGGGTCCAGGCCGATATCCTGAAAATTATTGCGCAACACAAAAAGACAGAAGCTGTCGATGGTGGTAATCTGGGCGTTGTGCAACAGTGCAGCCTGTCTCTGCAAATGCTCGTTGGTTCCGTCCTCATTCAGCCTTGCCAGGATAGCCTGGCTGATTCTTTCCCGCATTTCCGCCGCAGCAGCATTGGTAAAGGTCACAATCAACAGCCTGTCAATGTCTACCGGATTTTCTTCCCTGCACACCATCTGCACGATACGCTCGGAAAGTACCGCCGTCTTACCGGAGCCGGCAGCCGCCGAAACCAGAATATTGCAATTATGTAATTCTATGACCTGCTTCTGCTCAGGTGTAAATGCAATCGCCATCTTTCTCAACCTTCCTGATTTTCATTCTGTATCGCTTCCAATGCTTCTTCTCTGTCCATGCTGCGAAGTCTGCGGAATGCAAAGCCCGGCATGTTCCTGTCAAAGCCGCAGACCCCCTTAAAGGCACAATAGGTACACGCGCATTCCGTACCGCTCTCATAAGGGTTCAATGCAATATTTCCATTCAATATTTCTTTTCCGAGCTGCTGCACTTTTTTGTTTACATAAGTCGAAACCTGCTGCAGCTCCTCCGTGGTCATGACGGACGAACGGGCTGATAACTGTCCATCCTTTTTATATTCCACCGGAATGACATCGGACTTCGTTTCCATCTCTCTATCCAGCCGCTTTGCAATGTCCTCGTCGCTGTTGACCACCCCATTGGTCCTAAGCTCTTCCCTCAGCCTTTCGTTGATTTCCTCCGGTGTCATTTCCATTTCCGCCTCAACGGCAGGATCCGACACGTGGTAATAAAGCATTGCGGCAGGCACTACCTCTTTATCCGGGTGTACCCTCTTTTCTCTCTCCACTGCCGCATTCATATACACCACCAGCTGTAGCTGCAAGCCATAGTACAGGGCTGCCAGATTGAATTTCCTGTTCCCGGACTTATAATCTACCACCTTCACATAGAGCCGGTCACCTTCTTCACAGGTATCCAGCCGGTCGATTCTGCCCAAAAGCTGCATTTTCTCATCCTCTGACAGCGCAATGTTCACACTTGCCAAATCCGATACGGAGGAAAAAGAAATTTCATAGCTTTCCGGCACAAAGCTGCCCTTCTGCAATTGATACTGTAATGTCAGCACTGTCCTGTCCAGTATCCGCTGCATACGTCTTACTGCATATTCATTTCTGGCACTGCTGTAAAGCACCGTATCCCCGTACTCTGCCGCACATAAGGACAGCACCTCTTCCACCGTTTTCTTTGCAAAGTCTTCCGGGAAATCAAACCAAGAATAGGGGCTCTCCTCCAGCTTGTGAGAAAAGCCTTCCAAAACACCGTGAAACACATTTCCCATATCCACGTTTTCAAAGTCGAATTCTTCCCGTTCAGCTAAAGCCATACCATACTGCAGGAAATGCCTGTATGCACAGGCTGCGTAAGTTTCCAGTCTGCTGACACTGTTTCTCAGGGTCTGTCCGTACAGAGCCCTTGCCACCGCCTTGGCCAGCGTACCACCCTCATAACGGTAAAAGGCCGCATCCGTCAGCTTCTGTAAAAGCAAGCTGTATTCTTCTCTCTCCTCATAAGCCCGATACAGAGTAAAGAGCTCCTTTTTAGGCAACTGCGTCCCGGCTGCATACTCCCGCAACGCACCTGCCAGATAAGGTAAACCCTCCTCCGGTGTCAAAATCTGGGAAAGCACCGGCTCACACTCAGGATATTCCACCGTCAAACCCGGAAACAACTGCTGCATGGTACTGATCAGATAGGCCGGCCGCAGTGCCTTCCCCTCTCCGCCGATTTTGGCAAAGGAGAGGTACAAAAAATCTGATGGCTTGGTCATATTCAAATATAAATACAACCGTTGGATATACATCTGCTGTCTTGGAGAAGGTGCCAGTTCCAATTCGGACTGCCGTAAGAACTCCCTGTCAATATCGGAAATAATGCCGCCGTTTCCCGTGCTGCGGGGGATATTGCCGTCATTGACCCCTACAAAAAAGAGTACCTTTACCTGCTTTAACCTGGTTCTTTCGATATCTCCCACCAGCACTCTGTCCACGTTCTGGGGAATGGTGCCCACCTCTATCTCCGCAAAGCCCGCTTCCAGAATATCCTTGAATTCCTTCAGTTCCATAGGTTCCTCTGCTAAAAGCCCCATGATCTGCTCAAGCAGCTCCATGACAAGACGATACACCTGGGCATATTCCCTGGCCCTGACCAGATCCTGCCTGTCCGTAAACATCTGCTCGTAGGATGCCAGTTTTTCTGCCGCCTGATTTTGGGTGAGGAAAAGATACAGCGCCTCCACATAAGCCGCCGCTGTTTTTTTCTCTATCGTAAGCAAAGGCTCCATCTCTCCCACAAGCCTCTGCCGCATTTCCTCCAGTACAGAAAGCTGCTCCACATCTTCCTTCATCTGCGCCGTCTTGTGCGTAAACTGCTTCATCCATTTCTTCTTCCCACGGATGCCGGTCTGCACACAGTAATTTTCCAGCATATCAATTTCTTCCGGTGTGAAGCCGGCAAGGCCGCTTCTCAAATACTGGAAGACGCTTTCATAGGAAAAGTCCCTTATTAACATCTCAAAAGCGCTTTTGATGTATTCAATCAAAGGATTTAGGACAATCCCTCTGGTTCTGTCCACAAAGCAGGGAATCCGCAGTTTGGAAAACTCTGTCTGTATCTGCTCGGCATAGGCCTCCAGATCTCCTGCCACCACCGCAATATCCCGGTAAAGGTAGCCCCTCTCCCTCACCAGCTTCTGCATCAGAATGCCGGTCTGGCGTACCTCCTCTCTGATAGTGGAAGCAGCAAACAGGTGAATGGCCTCCTGTTTTTCCCCGTCATATTCTTTTAAAGGATAGCGGAACAGTGCGCTTTCCAGATGTGCAATTGGTTCGTTAGAAGAGAAACGATGCGCACTCTCATAACTCACATAGCTATCTTCTCCCCGTTCTACCCCTGCCTCTGCTGCCAGCTTACTTAAGTCTGCTACCGTCTTTTTACTCAGGTGGAACAGTTTCTGCTCTCCGTCCATTTCAAAAGGATCTTCCCGCAGATCCAACGTAATCGTCAGAATCACTTCCTCCGCCAGC
>JBJFCM010000155.1:0-2018 GCA_051888955.1 Lachnospiraceae bacterium
TCCATATTTGTACCTCCTTTGCAGGAGATACCTTGAAAATCTCCCGCTTTTTTCTCTGAGAAATAAAAGCATAGATTTTCAAGAATATGTTAGAATAACAGAAGCCCTATCCGGGCAAGTCTTCATAGAAATATGTATGCTTTGCACTGAGTATAGCATATCATCGTATCGTTTGCAACTATTTGTTAAAATATTTATATTCGTGTCACGCAATTTTATAGAAAAACGTGATTTTTCTCACATAATTCTTTAGAAAAACGTGATTCAATGCTATACTATCAGTAAATAAAAACATCCCGGAGGTCTTGCCATGTTCGGAAGTATCACAGGCAATATCGCAGGAACGCTTTATTTTCTCTATTTTCAATTAGCGGGAATCCTGCTCATGCTGTTACTCTTAAAAAAGGAAAATATTCTGACTAAGCTGCTGTTAGGAAGCGTTTCCGGCTCCCTGCTATTGCAATGGCTACCGATTCTCTTTTCCTTTTTGTTTGACTTTTCTTACATATCCCATATTTTAGCCATGCTCCCCTTGTTGCCGATATTCTTTCTTGCGGTGCGTTGTAGGCGCAGACTGTTACAGGAAGCAGGTTCATTGCGGGAGCAGTTGACCTATCACCGCTCCTTTTTACTCCTGCTTACTATCTTTATGCTCTTTTGGATATACCTGCTTTACACACATGTCATTCCGCTCCACGAAGACGGTGCCATCTATACCGGGCAATGCACCTATGGCGATATGAATCTGCATCTTAGCTTCATCACCAGCATTGCAAATCAGAGTACTTTTCCGCCCGATTATCCTATCTTTCCCGGCGCACGGCTGTCTTACCCCTTTTTATCGGACAGTATTTCTTCCAGCGTGTACCTGTTTGGGGCATCCATACGCTATGCATACATATTACCTATGGTTTTTGCCATGCTGCAGATATTCAGCAGTCTTTACCTGTTCGCCATGCAGCTGTGGCATTCAAGAGGGAAATCTATTGTCGCCTTTCTCCTCTATTTTCTGAACGGAGGGCTGGGTTTTATCTATTTTATTGACTGGACAAAGGACGGAACATATTCCTTTTCCGATATTTTTACCAATTATTATACGACTCCCACCAACCTGGTGGATGCAAACATCCGCTGGGTCAATGTGATTGCGGATATGTTTCTTCCCCAAAGAGCCACACTGTTCGGCTATGCCGTTCTGTTTCCCTGCATCTGGCTGCTATACCGTGCCGCATTTGATGGCAAGAAAAAATACTTTCTGTTAGCCGGCATTTTTGCAGGTGTCCTGCCCATGATTCACACCCATTCTTTCCTGGGTATCGGGCTTATCAGCGCAGCCTGGCTGTTATTGGTCTTATACGATTCTGTTCATCCTGATGCTAAAAGGTATCCTCTCGGCAAATGGGTGCTGTTGCTCTTTGTCGCCGGCATGTGCCTGGTGCAATACCTGTGCAAAAAGGAAATTATGAACTCCTCAGGACTGATGGCCATCGGCATCCTGTTTTTAGGTCTTCTGACACTGTACGGCATCTACCTGCTGTTCCTTCATATTAGTAAAAACGGCTGGCGTAACCTTCTTTCTACCTGGGGTGTCTATCTGACCTGTGTGCTTCTGCTCGCCGTTCCGCAGTTGGTTTACTGGACCTTCGGTCAGGTGGCAGAGGGCAGTTATGTACACGGTCACTTTAACTGGAGCAATCTGGGGGATTTTTATCCCTGGTTCTACCTAAAAAACATCGGACTGCCGCTGCTGCTGATTCTTTGTGCCGCCTGTGCATGCAGTAAAAAGAACCGTCCATTCCTCTTTGCCGCCTTTGTTATCTGGGTTTTGACAGAACTGATTGCCTTTACTCCCAATACCTATGACAACAACAAATTGCTGTATATCGCATATCTGCTGCTTATTCTTGCAGCCACAGACTACGGTGTGGAGCTGTACCGTAGGCTGCGCGGTTTTGCCGGTATCCGGCTGCTTGCAGGGCTCTTCCTGTTCTTTTCCGTCTTTTCCGGCATACTGACCC
>JBJFCM010000156.1:0-8783 GCA_051888955.1 Lachnospiraceae bacterium
AGTTTTAGAAACAGGTATGATAAAATAGAAAAAGATAAAATGAAATGGGACGGAAAGTTCATGCTGTATTGCGAAAAGTCTGCAAATTTTAAGGAGTATGGTGAGACTTTATGGATAGCCAAAAAGCAAAAGACATAATTTATTCATTGGGCGCAGATCTGTGTGGTATCGCGAGTACAGACAGATTTGATACTGCACCGAAGGGGTTCCATCCGTTAGATGTTATGCCGACCTGCAAGTCGGTTATTTCTTTTGCCTGCAGGTTTCCGGCAGGGACATTGGCCTGTACCTCACCGGTTCCCTATACCAGAGTCAGAAACTCCATTACACCTAAAATGGATGCCATCGCACTGAATTTCTGCATCGAAATGGAGAAGCATCAGATACTGGCGGTTCCGATTCCTACCAATGAAAGTATTTGGGATAAGAATACCGGCAGGTGGCGTTCTATTATTTCACAAAAGCATGCGGCCCAGGCAGCAGGATTAGGCACCATTGGCCGACATTCCCTGCTGATTACGCCGGAGTTTGGCAGTATGGTCTGGTTAGGAGCTGTGCTCACAGATGCAGAGTTAGAGCCGGATGCCATGAAGGAGAATATCTGCAACAACTGTAATCTCTGCGTGAAGGCCTGTCCGGTGAATGCTCTGGAGGAACGGGAGTTGAAGCAGCAGGTCTGCTGGGACCATGCTTTCGGGGATGACGAAGAGACGAAGAACTGGAGAATATCCTGCCATAAGTGCAGGGATATCTGCCCTTACAATCTGGGAAGTCAGAATGCATTTGCTGCCGGAAGATTTTGATGCGGTCCACGTGATGAGAAAGAACGATTTTTCGCTTATGGGGAAGGAAATTTGGGGGGAATTAAGGATGAATAATAAATTTGGAATATTGGCAGATACAATCATGGGAATGACCTACGAAGAGGTGGAAACAGCAGTAAAAGAGAATGCAGTCGTGCTGTTTCCGGTAGGAGTTGTGGAGGCGCATGGGCCGCATCTGCCGCTTGGAACGGATATTTTTACAAGCATGAATCAGGCATTGGAAATTAAAAAATGTTTTGATGCAGCAGGCAGAGCATGTGTTGTTGCACCACCATTCTATTTTGGCGCTACACAGGCTATGACGAGACAGTTTGCAGGAACATTTACATCTTCTAAAGATACGATTGTGTCGGCAATAAAAGATATTTTGGGATCGTTAGACAGATTTGGTTTTAGGAGAACGGTGCTTCTTAATGCACACGGAGATGATCTTCAAAAGAAGGCAATGCTTCAGGCTATTGTTGAGGCCAATGAAGCTCTGGACATGAAATCATACTGGCCGGAATATGAGGATGACATTCCCTATCAGGGATTTACCGGAGAGGAGGACTATCTTTTGAAGATAGCTCCATTTCAGCTGGAAGAGGCATTTGATATTGAAAAGTGGCCGGAGGATGAATTTGATATTCATGCTTCTGCCTTTGAAACCGCACTTATGATGGATATTTGTCCTCAGATGGTTCGAGAGGATAAGATTAAGGATTTGAAGCCTACTATGCTGGTAGGGGAGCAGCGGTGGAAATGGAATGAAGGAAATGCGGAAGATATTTCCCTTGTTCCTAAGGCGTATGTAGGTGATCCTGCAGGTTATAAATATATAAAAGCGCATATGGAGAAGGTGTATCATGCATATGCAGCCAGCTTGATAAAAATCCTGGAATAAGATAAACTGGAGTTTGGGACGGTAGGTAAGAAAAATGGAATTGCGAAAAGTTGATAAGACGAATATCTGGAAAATTGTGCAATTGTCAGTAGAGGAAGAACAATCAGATTTTGTGGCAACCAATACAGAAAGTATACTGGAAGCATATACGACGATTACTTCCGGAGACGTTGCTTTGCCATTCGGCATTTATGACGACGATATTCCGGTTGGATTTGTGATGTTTGGATATGGTACGACCGGTGATGAGGATGAGCCTGCCGTTGCTGTGGATAATTACTGTATTTGGAGATTTATGATTGATAAGGCATACCAGCATCAGGGCCTGGGCAGAAAAGCGCTGCTTCTTTCATTGGACTATCTGCGGTCATTCCCTTGCGGTCACGCTGATTACTGCTGGTTGTCCTATGAGCCGGAAAATGAAGCTGCCAAAGCCCTGTATCGCTCTGTAGGATTTATGGAAAACGGGGAAGTGTGTGGAGAAGAAATTGTAGCAGTCTTAAAGCTTTGAGAGGAGATTCTTATGTACAGAGAGCATACAAAAATCGTGAAAATAGGAGACAGGTGCATCGGTGGCGGTAATCCGGTGCTGATACAGTCCATGACCAATACGCCCACGGAGGACGTGGCGGCTACGGTAGCACAGATTAAGCGTTTAGAGGAAGCTGGTTGTGAAATTATCCGCTGCACAGTGCCTACTTTAGAGGCGGCGCAGGCGATTAAGGAAATCAAGAAGCAGATACGGATTCCGCTTGTGGCGGATATCCACTTCGATTATAAGATGGCGATTGCGGCAATGGAGAACGGCGCCGATAAAATTCGCATCAACCCGGGCAATATCGGCAGCAGGGACAAGGTGCTTGAAGTAGTAAAGGTGGCAAAAGAGCGCAACATTCCCATCCGCGTGGGGGTCAACAGCGGTTCCCTGGAAAAGCCTCTTATTGAAAAGTATGGCGGTGTGACAGCCCAGGGGATTGTGGAAAGCGCCCTGGATAAGGTGCATCTGATAGAGGATATGGGTTATGACAATCTGGTCATCAGTATCAAGTCTTCGGATGTGCTCATGTGTATCAAGGCCCATGAATTGCTGGCAGAACAGACAGACCATCCGCTGCATGTAGGCATTACGGAGTCGGGAACGGTCTGGTCCGGCAATATAAAATCCGGTGTTGGACTGGGTATTATCCTGTACCAGGGCATTGGGGATACCATCCGCGTATCTTTAAGCGGGGACCCTGTGGAGGAAGTCAAATCTGCCAGGCTGATTCTTCGTACTTTGGGATTGCGTAAGGGCGGTATCGAAGTGGTTTCCTGTCCCACCTGTGGGCGTACCAAGATTGACTTGATTAAACTGGCTAACCAGGTGGAGACGCTGGTTGCAAACTATCCTCTGGATATCAAGGTAGCGGTTATGGGCTGTGTGGTAAACGGTCCCGGAGAAGCAAAGGAAGCGGACATAGGGATTGCAGGCGGCATTGGAGAGGGCCTTCTGATTAAGAAGGGTGAAATTGTGAAGAAGGTGCCGGAAGCAGAGCTTTTGTCTGTGTTAAAGAATGAACTGGACAACTGGAGTGAAGAATAAATGAGTAAACCTTTTTTTGAAGTATTTCCCGGCCTGGAGCTGGACGGGCAGGCAAAAGAGCAGATGGAGCAGGTAGAAGTGGAGAAGATTACCTCCACATCCCGCAAGGATTTTCTGCGCATTTATATTGTCAGCAACCATCTGATTCAGAAGGAAATCATTTATAAGGTTGAAAAGGAAATTAAGGAGCAGCTTTTTAAAAAGGCTGTTATGACGATTAAGATATATGAAAAATTCAGGCTGTCTTCCCAGTATACGCCCCAAAAGCTTCTGGATATCTATAAGGACAGTATCCTGGAGGAACTGAAGGAATACGACCATATTGTTTATAATGCCTTTAAGGGGGCAGATATCGCTTTCCCTTCTGAGGATAAGCTGGAGCTGACGGTAGCGGACTCGGTGCTGATACGCAGCAAGTCTGACGAACTGATACGGATATTGGAAAAGATTTTCAATGAGCGCTGTGGGC
Source organism: Lachnospiraceae bacterium (assembly GCA_051888955.1). Lineage (GTDB taxonomy): Bacteria > Bacillota > Clostridia > Lachnospirales > Lachnospiraceae > Acetatifactor. The sequence continues at coordinate 3,759 of JBJFCM010000156.1, forward strand.
TTACCACGGCGGTGACTCTGGTTTATAAGGAGGTGGAAGAGGGCCGCTTTGAGGAAGAGGACGAAAAGAAGATTGCCATGCAGGTGGCTGAAATCTATGCCCGGGTAAAAGGCGGAGCCGGGGAAAACGATGGCGAGGGCGGAGCAGCTACGGCAGGCAACGGGGAAGCGGCAAAGACCGGCAGCGGTATGCAGCCTGACGGAGACGGAAAAGGAGCAGTTGCTGCAGGAAGCAGTGCGCAGCCTGAAAAGAGCAGCGGACAGACCACAAAGGCAAACGGTCAGAATTTCAGAGCCGGAGAAGGAAAAGGCGGCTTTACCAAAGGCTTTGGCCAGGGTGGTTTTAAGGGCGCGAAAAAGGACCAGGGAGAATTCAAAAAGAGTATAAAGCGCTCTGACAATCCGGATGTCATATATGGCAGGGATTTTGAAGAAGAGGCCATGAAGATAGAGGATATCATCGGAGAAATGGGAGAGGTGGTCATCCGTGGCAAGATTGCGAATTTTGACAAGCGGGAGATTAAAAACGAAAAGACCATTCTGTTCTTTGATGTGACGGATTTTACAGATACCATGACGGTAAAGATATTTGCCCCCAATGAGCATGTGGCAGAGCTTTCCGGCAGCTTAAAGCCGGGGAGTTTTGTAAAGATCAAGGGCGTTGCCATGATGGATAAATTCGACCATGAGCTGACGATAGGCTCTATTTTTGGCATCAAGAGGATTCCTGATTTCACTACCAGCAGAATGGATACCTCTGTAAGAAAAAGAGTAGAGCTTCACTGCCATACGAAAATGAGTGATATGGACGGGGTTTCCGAAGCAAAGGATATCGTAAAAAGAGCATATAAATGGGGACATCCGGCCATTGCCATCACGGATCACGGTGTAGTGCAGGGCTTTACCGATGCCAACCATGTGTGGGAGGATTTGTGGAAGGAAGAAAAGAACAGGCGCAAGGAAGCAGGAGACGCAAACCCCGATAAGCAGGACTTTTTCAAAGTTATATACGGTGTAGAAGCTTATATCGTGGATGATTTGAAAGAAATTGTGACGGGGGATAAGGGACAGAGCCTGGATGAGACCTACGTGGTTTTTGATATCGAGACCACGGGTTTTTCTCCGGTAAATAACCGCATTATTGAGATAGGAGCCGTTAAGGTATCCGGCGGAGAAATTGTGGACCGGTATTCCACCTTTGTCAATCCTGATGTACCCATTCCTTTTGAAATAGAAAAGCTGACCAGCATCAATGATTCCATGGTTATGGATGCACCGAGGATAGAGGAGATACTGCCTCAGTTTCTGGATTTCTGTGACGGTGCGGTACTGGTGGCCCACAATGCTTCCTTTGATATGAGCTTTATCATTGAAAATTCAGTCAGACAGGGCTTTCCCACGGATTACACCTATGTGGATACCATGGTGATCTCCCGTGTGCTGTTGCCCCATCAGAATAAACATACGTTGGATGCACTGTGCAAGACCTTCGATATTTCTCTGGAAAATCATCACAGAGCAGTGGATGATGCAGAAGCTACAGCCCATATTTTCCTGAAATTCCTTGCTATGTTGAAGGAGGAGAAGGTTACTACCTTAAAGGAACTGAATACCTTTGCAAAACCTTCCGTGGAAAATATCAGCAGGCTTCATTCCTATCACTGTATTCTGCTGGCTAAGAATGATTTGGGACGAATCAATCTGTACAGGCTGGTATCCATGTCCCATCTGACCTATTTTAACAGACAGCCCAAAATACCTAAGAGCGAGATATTAAAACTTCGGGATGGGCTGATTATCGGCAGCGCCTGTGAAGCCGGCGAATTGTATCGTGCGCTGCTGGAGGGCAGAGCAGATTCTGAGATTGCCAGGATTGTGAGCTTTTATGATTATCTGGAAATACAGCCCTGCGGTAATAACCAATTTATGATTGAATCGGAGAAGCATCCGGATATCAATTCCATAGAAGATATTCAGGATATCAACAGGAAAATCGTCAAGCTGGGAGAGCAGTTTAACAAGCCGGTGGTTGGGACCTGTGATGTGCACTTCTTAGACCCGGAGGATGAGGTGTACCGCCGTATCATCATGGCCGGTAAAGGCTTTGAAGATGCGGACAATCAGGCGCCCCTTTACCTTCGTACCACGGAGGAGATGTTAAAAGAGTTCGAATATCTGGGAAGTGACAAGGCAGAGGAGATAGTCATTACCAATACCAATCTGATTGCCAACATGATAGAGACCATAGCCCCTGTGCGCCCGGACAAGTGTCCGCCCGTTATTCCTGATTCGGATAAGACTTTGACGGAAATCTGTTATAACAGGGCACATGAGTTGTATGGAGAAGAATTGCCCAAGATTGTAGAAGACCGTCTGGAAAAAGAACTGCATTCCATTATTACCAACGGCTTTGCGGTTATGTACATTATTGCCCAGAAGCTGGTGTGGAAATCGGTGGAGGACGGTTATCTGGTAGGCTCCCGTGGTTCGGTAGGGTCCTCCCTGGTAGCCTTCATGGCCGGAATTACAGAGGTGAATTCCTTAAGCGCCCACTATCGTTGTAATAAGTGTCATTATTATGACTTTGATTCTCCCGAGGTGAAAGCTTTTGCGGGCAATGCAGGCTGTGATATGCCGGATAAAATCTGCCCGGTATGCGGGGAGCCTTTGATTAAAGATGGTTTTGATATTCCTTTTGAGACCTTCTTAGGCTTCAAGGGAGATAAGGAACCCGATATCGACCTTAACTTTTCCGGTGAATATCAGAGTAAGGCACATAAATATACAGAAGTTATCTTCGGCGCGGGTCAGACCTTCCGTGCAGGAACCATTGCAACCCTGGCAGATAAGACAGCATTTGGTTATGTGAAGAATTATTATGAGGAAAGAGGTATCCACAAGCGTACCAGTGAGATCAACAGGATTACGGTGGGATGTACCGGTATCCGCAGAAGTACGGGGCAGCATCCCGGCGGTATCATCGTGCTTCCGGTGGGTCAGGACATCAATTCCTTTACCCCGGTGCAGCATCCCGCCAACGATATGACCACGGATACGGTTACCACGCATTTCGATTATCACTCTATTGACCACAACCTGCTGAAGCTGGATATACTGGGACACGATGATCCTACCATGATACGTATGCTGCAGGATCTGACGGGATTGGATCCCACAAAGATACCCTTGGATGATAAAGGGGTCATGTCCCTGTTCCAAAATACGGATGCATTAGGGATTACCCCCAGCCAGATCAGTGGCTGTCCGGTAGGGTCGTTAGGTATCCCGGAGTTCGGTACGGACTTCGTTATCCAGATGCTTTTAGATACCAAGCCACAGCAGTTCTCTGATTTAATCAGGATTTCCGGCTTGGGACATGGTACGGACGTATGGCTGGGCAATGCCCAGACCCTGATTTTGGAGGGAAAGGCTACCATTTCTACCGCTATCTGCTGTCGTGATGATATTATGATTTATCTGATCAATCAAGGCGTAGAAAGCTCCCTGTCGTTTACCATCATGGAAAGCGTGCGTAAGGGGAAGGGACTGAAACCAGAATGGGAAACGGCTATGAAGGAGAAGGGTGTACCTGACTGGTATATCTGGTCCTGTAAGAAAATCAAGTACATGTTCCCCAAAGCCCATGCGGCAGCCTATGTTATGATGGCATGGCGAATTGCTTACTGTAAGATTAATTATCCGTTAGCCTATTATGCAGCTTATTTCAGTATCCGTGCAAAGGCCTTTTCCTATGAGCTGATGTGCCAGGGGCAGCAACACTTGGAAAATATCATGGCAGACTATAAAAAGCGCTCCGATTCCCTGTCCAATAAGGAGAAGGATGCTTACGGTGATATGAAAATCGTGCAGGAGATGTATGCCAGAGGCTTCGACTTCGTGCCAATCGATATTTTCAGTGCCCAGTCCCGTTCCTTCCAGATTGTGGGGGACAAGCTGATGCCTTCTTTAAACAGTATCGACGGTCTGGGGGAAAAAGCGGCAGACGCCATTGTGGAAGCAGCGAAAGACGGCCCCTTCTTAAGCAAGGATGATTTCAGGCAGCGTACGAAGGTCAGCAAGACAATCATTGACTTAATGGACAGCCTTGGGCTGTTGGGACAGCTTCCCGAATCCAATCAGATCAGTCTGTTTGATTTTGTGTAGAAAAAGCTATCAGGTACAATTTTAACAAGAAACACACCGGCGTTATCACTTAACCTCGGCTTATTCTTGTTAAAATTGTATCTTGAGCCTATCAATACCCGAAGTGGTTGCACTTCCAAGTATTTTATTAATTGTATGAAAAAAATATTCAATTTTTTAAAAAAAGTACTTGCATTATTTCTCTTTTTATATTAATATAAAGAGGCGTTGTGAGAACGCAATATTTTAAGACCGTGGCTTGTTGGTCAAGCGGTTAAGACGCCGCCCTCTCACGGCGGAAACAGGGGTTCGATTCCCCTACAAGCTGTTGACTGTTTTTTAAACAGCCCAACCCGGAAAAGTGCTGGAAACCTCGATAGATAATGAGTTTCAGTGCTTTTTTTATTTCACAAATTTGTATATGAAACTGCAATTTCAAAAAGGGAAAGTATTTGACCAACTGGAATTTGTCGGGATGGTAAATGTTCATCCTACGGAGCGTGGGTTCCAATTCATATTGTCAAATTATATGATTACTTTATTTGAAGTAGTAACAATATCACTTGACAATATGAAAGGAGATAAGAAATGGATCAAATTAAGATAGGTAAATTTATTGCAGAGCGTAGAAAAGAACGTGGTTTTTTACAAAAAGACATTGCAGCAAGATTAGGAATTAGTGAGAAGACAGTTTCTAAGTGGGAGTGCGGGAATGGACTGCCTGAAGTTATTTATATGGAGCCTTTGTGTCAGATACTCGGTATTACAGTGAATGAGTTGCTGGCAGGGGAAACCATACCAATTCTGGAATTAATGAGTTTAATTGACATGTCACGTTTGGAGTTGGTGAAACAATTAGAATTTGAACAATTACGAATGCGCA
>JBJFCM010000157.1:0-7370 GCA_051888955.1 Lachnospiraceae bacterium
TGAGATCCGGCTCAAAGTCCCGGAGGATTTGTTGCAGTTTCTCCTCCAACCCTTCATCATAACGCTCCGGTGTTACAGTGTTCTCGTAAAAACCGTAGTAATGTAGTTTTGCCGGTGTCTCTACTATCCCATGGCAGCCATCCAGTTCCCGTTCCACGGGAAATGTCACTGCCAGCTCCACCTCATTTTCCTCCTGTCTATCCAGAATAGCGGTGGAAAGTCCTGTCAGCCAGCCTTCTTTATTGCTCGTCTCCCTATGCAGATGCTCTGCCACAACAGGCAGCATGATATTACAAAGCCACAGTATCTTCATAAGCTGCTATTTTCCTCTTTTTTCATGCTTCCGGTACCGCCTTCGACCACACCCTCATGTCTGAACACGGAAACCACCGTTTTCAGAATGCATTTGCAGTCGAACAGGAAGCTCATTTTCTGCACATACTCCCCGTCCAGGGCTGCTTTTACCGGAATCTCCAGTTCGTCCCTGCCGTTGACCTGCGCCCAACCGGTCAGACCCGGACGGATATCGTTGGCACCGTATTTATCCCGTTCTTCAATCAAATCATCCTGGTTCCAAAGTGCCGGTCTGGGTCCTACGATTGCCATATCTCCCTTTAAAATGTTCAATATCTGAGGCAGTTCATCCAGGCTGGTCTTGCGCAGGAAGCGTCCTGCTTTTGTAATGTACTGCTCCGGATTCTGCAAAAGATGGGTTGGCATATCCTTAGGCGTATCCGTCCGCATGGTCCGAAACTTCAGGATGGGGAAGTAGGTCTTGTGAATACCCACTCTCTTCTGTTTGAACAGCACCGGGCCTTCCGAATCCAGCTTTATCCATATAATCAATATCAAAAATATCGGTGACAGTACAATTAACCCAATCAGACTCAAAACAAAATCCAGTATCCTCTTTATACTGTTATACATAACTGCGCCTCCTAATTAAATATCCAGTTCAGATACGGTAATATTCTCACATTTGTATCATATGCAGATCGCAGGAATAAGGCAAAATATCCCGTAAATGCGACCACTACGCCCACAGAAAAGAAAATTCTCTGTTTTTTATTCTCTATCCGGCGAAGCAGGGAAGGAATAAAGAAAATCTGTGTTACAATCAGATAATACCCGATTCTGGAAATCTCCGGGATGAAATTGGCAAAGGTATAAATGATCAAACCTCCCAGATTCAACAGAAAATAGAATCGGTTTACTGCATTTTCTTTTATCGCACTTTTATAATATAGCAGCGACAGCACCAACACTCCCAGGCATTTGGCTATGTTGGTAACGGAAATATCCACCTTGTCAAAGGCCGAGTTTTCATAGAAAGGATAGAAGAAAAAAATAATCCTTCTGTAAATTTGGGGAAACAGTAACAGGCTTGCCACGAACAGACCTCCTGCCACATAAAAAGCCTTGTGGATTTTCTTTTCCGCCAGCCACCTTGCGCCAATATAGACCGGCAGCACCACCAATACCGACTTATGAAAACAGGCCGCAAAGCATATCCACAGAATAAACTTTCCGTATTCCTTATTGATGGCGTACTTTGCCGCATACATCACGATGGACAACACGAAGTAATATCTGACCGAATTCAGACTGGAAAAATAAAAGCCCCCGGTCATCAATAAAAAGACAGAGAAGCAGAAATCTTCCGCCTGGTCATATAAAGCCTTCACCATAAAATATGCGGTGGCAATGGAAAATACTGCAAACACAGGCAGGTAATTATCATAGCCGAAGAGGGACTGTATCAGCCACACCACCAGATTGAAGCCCCACTCATAAGATACATGGCGTCCCTGCATAATCAGATTAAACTGAAAGCGATACACCCAGTAGTCATTTCCCACTGCAATCCTACAGGCAGATACGCCGGAAAGCAGCACAAAAACAGCTGCTGCCATCAGGAAATTCACAGCCTGCTGCCTGGTCATCCCGCCACGGTTTAAGGCTATCTGAGATGTCCCGTTATGCAATTTTACATAATCAGCGTTGTGGACAAAGGCTGCCAAAGCTATTACCACAACGGTCAGTGTCAGATAGACTGCCATTTTTATCCTCCATATCAGGGCTTTTTTCACTCATTATCTTGCCCACTCCCATATACCATCTGCTTGATCCGGTTATATAGGCCGGAAAAAGCAGAATTGTGGGACATCCACGTTCTGAGCGGTGCCAATGTTAAGAGCAGAAGAGATTTATAATAAAATCTCTGCCGGCCACTCATATAAAGTGCCGTTATCTCTTTGTGCTCCCGTTTGGATCGCCTTAGGTTTTCCTTTGTCTCGGAATACCCGCCTCCTTCGTAATTCGCAATGACTACAGGCACGTAAGCAGGCTCTGCCTTTTCCTCAAAAAAACACCAAAGGAAATGCTCATAGTCTCCCCTGACCTTATACTCCGTCTTATAGCCTCTTTTTTCAAAAAGAGAGGCGTGATAAAAGCAGGCCTGATGGCAGGGTACGTTCCGATAGCAGGCAAAGGCATCCATATGCGGGTTGGAGGCTACCACCGTTTCCTGCAACATATCGTAAATATTGCCATAGTAAATTTTATGAGACTCACCCTTTTGCCTGTCCCCTCGGATGGCCTTTTCTACTTCTGTCAGCACATCCTCATGATAGAAGCTGTCTCCGCAGTTTAAAAAATACAGATATTCCCCACTGGCATAACTGACTGCCTGATTCATACCGTCATAAATACTTTTATCCGGTGTCTCATGGATAGCGATATGACTGGCAAATGCAGGATGATCAGCAAGATATTCCTGCAGTTTCTGCTGGGAACCATCCTTAGAGCCGCCGTCCTTAATGATTACCTCTACATCCTTACAGGTCTGTTTTTCAATACTCCCCAGGGTCTCCAGCAATTTATCTCCCGCGTTCAGAGCTACGACTATGATACTAAATACCATCACAGCATCCTCCTTGCGCTTTGAATTCCATCCAGCATCCATCTATATGCCTGCTTTACCGATTCTTCTTTGCACATGATATCCTTGTGTGCCAGCAGAAAACGGATTGCTCTGAGTTTTCCCATTCTTCCGTACAAATAGTGATAGAGCACGCCTCTGTCAAAGAAAAATTTCTTATTATAGCCCTTGAACCAGGTAGATTCTCTTTCTGTTTCCTGCCCAATCGTCACAGGCACCTTCCATACCTTCAGGCCCTTTTTGATGCACTCTCTGATGAACAGGCTGTCCTCACCGTTACTGTATCTGGCACCACCGCCAAAAAAAAGGTGGAAGGTAATATTGAGCGCATGTACCTTTTCTGTTTTAACCGCAAAGCTATAAGTAGGATATCGTCCGCAATTGAACCGGTGCACCCGTCCCGCTTTCTCAATGGTATAGGTCTCCCTGCCGGGAGCCGCCTTCACATAAAAGAGCAGGATGTCAGCCTGCGGATACTGTCTGAAGGCGTCCTCCACCAGCTTCCCGTAGTCATCCACATACACGATATCTTCATCGGCAAACAGACTGATTTCATGGTCTGCACGCAAAAGAGCATGGTTGCGGCTTAAGCCTACCCCACGCTCCGCCATGGAAAAGAAACGAATCTTACATCCGTCCAGCTCCCATTCTCTGTATTCATATTTATCGCACTGATTTACTATAATGGCATCTGTCTTAATATGCATGGCAGAAATCAGTTCTTCCGGCTGTTTGTCCACAGCCGCCACCAGTAATTGCACGCTCATCTTTCAAACATTTCCTCCTCGTAAACCCGGCAGATAATATGCCTTCTGTAATCTTTCATCATCATGAATGAGCATTGCCGCTGTCACTGTAATATCCTGCTTTTTCAGCAAATTCAGAGTATTCTCTATCCTTTTGCCATCGTGAGCACCCGCTTCCACCAGCAAAAGCAATCCTTCCGTTTCCCTGATTTTGTCAAATACCTCCGGACACTGTTCTATTCCCGGCATACAGACAAACTCCCTGTCTGTGGCAGCTTCTCCCAGACCCGTCCGCAATTGGTCCGCTGTTTCTCCTACATCTGTCGTGGCATCCACAGAGAGCAGTGCCACTCTTTTTTTATCTGCAAACAAATAGGAGAAGTTTTCCTTTAACTCTACCGATTTTATGGTTCCCAGCATGGGAATGTGATACCGGTATTCAAAGGTGCACGGCACATATATCGAATCATCCAAAAGATACAAGAGTACAAGAATTACAAGGGTAAAAAATACGGCCAGTATAGCTCCCAATATGACGGCCCTGCCCGTCCGGTTATCCAATGCCGTGCGGGTTGCCTCCTCAGGACTGATTACAATCCTGATACTGTTGATTTCCTTCTGCTCTCCACTGTTGCCGAATTCCACCATCGTCTCTTCCAATGCTCTGCAAAGCAGCATGGTAAGGGCAGGACTCTCTGTCTTTACCGTGGTAATCGGCATCCGCAGGTCCGTCTCCAGAGTAGCGGTCAGAAATCCCTTCAGCTCTTCTGCGGTAAGTGGATGACCCAGCAGTTCCTCTGCATCACTTCCCGCTTTTTCCAGGATGCTGGCAAGAAAAGCATCCGATTTCACCCACACATCATTCCATGTTGCTCCATTAATATAGGTAAAGGTATTTTCCGTGAGCGGATCCGTCCCATAATCCACATAGTAGGTACTCACCGCCTCATAGGTCGTGCCCTGTCCCGCAATCTTACTAAAAAAATAAATTCCTCCGCCAAGCACTGCCCCCAACAGACCGGCAAGTAAAAGCAGCCCTATCTTTTTCATCAACCGGAGCAGCAAAAGCTTTAAGTCAAGGGGCTCCTTCCCATAAGCGCATTCCCACATAATGTTTACCTTTCCCTATCGGTATGTTCTTCCTGATCCTTTTTTAGTGCTGTAATCTGGTCTGTCTCCACACCCTCTGTACTGTCAGGCCACAGCAGAACCTTCAAAGTCAAAAGCATCAGCTTCAAATCCAGCCATACAGAGTAATTTTCGATGTACGCCAGATCCAGTTTCAATTTGTCATAAGGAGTCGTATTGTATTTGCCATATACCTGGGCATAGCCGGCAAGCCCCGCTTTTACCTTCATGCGGTATTCAAACTCCGGCATAATTTCCTTATACTGCGCAATAATCTCCGGTCTCTCAGGCCTTGGACCGATAAAGGACATATCTCCTTTTATGATATTGAGTAGCTGTGGCAGCTCGTCCAGCCTTACCTTACGTATGAACTTTCCTACCGGTGTGATACGGGAGTCATTCTTGGAAGCCAGTCTTGCCACACCGTCCTTTTCCGCATCCACACGCATGCTGCGGAATTTCAGAATATAAAACTGCCTGCCTCCGATGGTACAGCGCACCTGCTTGTATAATACGGGTCCGCCATCATAAAGCTTCACCGCCAATGCCGTTAAAAGCATGAACGGCGACGCAATAATAAATAAAATCAGCGCACATACCAAATCGATGCACCGCTTTATAAAACGCTGTTCAATCTTTAGGGAATATTCCCTGGTAAGAAGCAGCGGCGTATCAAACAGATGCAGTTCCTCAGCACCTTTTAAGATAACATCGGGTATCTTCGGCATGATGTAGGTACGGATAGACTGCCCATAACAGAATTTCAAGATCTTATTCCTATCCTCTACGGAAATATCCCAAAGCACTACTGCATCGTAGTCCCCCAGCGCTTCCCCTCGCACAGCATCCACGCCTTCGTCGATATTCATGCATTTTCGCACATCAAACTTGTCCTTCCGGCTCTGAAACTTGTCCAGTATGTCCTGAATAGGGCGATCCCCATGCACCAGCAAAAGCCTGCGTGGCGGAAATACATTTTTATAGATAAGACTGGATATATTAATCCATATAAGTACCCAGATTGCCTGTAATGCCATCATGCTCAGATAGGACGGAATATGAAAGGGTTCTCTTACCATCAGGGATATCTGGCAGTAGGTAATAACATCCACGATGATTGTTGCAATCATCTGGGAAAAAACAACCTCTATATTTTTCAGATATCCGATCCGCATTCCCCCATACATATTGGAGAAGAAAAACAACAGCACACCGTAGATGGCAATCACCAGCCAGTGTCCTCTTTCCCAGAATTCCAAATAACGCTTTACGCTTGTATAAAAGCTACTGTACCAGAAATAAGCATAAATGCCTATCTGTCCTGCCAGACAGATAGTGGATAAACATAGCAGCACCAATCTTTTAAAGGATTCTATCTTTCTCAATTTCTTCCTCTCCCTGCATATCGCAGACCTGCCTGCGAACTGCATCAATACGTAATATCTATCGTTTTAGTATAACACGAGTTGGAATAAGCCGCAACCATTTACACTCTCCGCTTCACAGCCCGTACTGCCCAAAAACAAAAGTTATAGATACTGTAAGGTATGGAAAGATGCTCTGCCTTACGGTAGAGATTCCAAATTCGTCTGAGTGCTTCCAGCTTGTTGGCGGAAAGGGAGCCATTGCTCCTACGGTAACGTACCAGGTTTTCATTCAGTCCGTAAGCCGTATACCCCATGCGCAGCACCTTGAACCAAAGCGCCGTGTCCTCGCTCTTTATAACAGGCATTTCCAATTTATCTTTTGTAATCTTTTCACTGTCGAACATGACAGTGGAGGTGAAAATCGTTGTGTTCTGCAACGCCTGTCTGTAAACCAGTGTTTCCGGTACACGCACAACCTTGCCGGTACCGTTTCCGGACTCATCCGCAAATTCATATCCTGTAAAAGAAAAAGCTGCCTGTTTTTCACACATATAGGCAAGCTGCCTCTCGATTTTATCCGGGCTCCACAAATCATCCGCATCCAGATAGGAAACAAAGCGCCCTGAAGCCTGCAAAAGTCCATAGTTTCTGGCTCTGGCAGCCCCGCTGTTGTCCCTGGGAAACAGTTTGATGCGCTCATCCGGTGCTCCACCCAGATAATCGGCAATCACCTGCCTGCTGTCATCCGTGGAACCGTCATCAATCAGAAGAAGCTCCCAGTTTTCATAGGTCTGTGCTTTTACACTTTCTATTGTATCCACAATATATTTTTCCGCATTATAGACCGGCACAATAATACTTACTTTTTCTTCCATATTCTTATATATCCCTTCGCAGTCCATAAATAATGTAGCTTTCCGTCCTGCCATAAAATGTATAGCAGTTCTGCCTGTCCAAAGCGATTTGCAGTGTTGCCTCTGCGTCCCTTTCCGTGGAAAAAATCAAATATTCATAACCGTGGGATGCGCAACGGCTCAACAGGGTTTCTTCCAGACTGACTGCATCTTCACCCGGCCCATCAGAAATCCCCTCTTCCCCTGCAGCCTCTAAAAGCGGCAGGCTCCCGTTTACCCAGTCATGCAGTTCCTGCATGTCCTCCGTATAGGTATCATAGGTATAAGCGGCCAG
>JBJFCM010000157.1:7470-8773 GCA_051888955.1 Lachnospiraceae bacterium
TATTCCTTTTTTTTCGGTTCCGCCTTCCATCGCCCATATTCTTTTGCACGCGCTGCAATTATTTTTATGGAAGCCATCACCAGCCCATATGCCAGCAAAGCCGTCACGGGCAACAATTCCCATAAATCTTCATATCCATAAAACCTTGTCTGATAAATCAAGAGTAGCTTAGCCGATATGGGACACAGCAGTAAGAGGAGCATAACCAGCGCAAACTACCGGAATTCCTTCCTGTTTTCATCCCCTGCCAGCCACAACAGCAAAAGCGCTACCATAAACAGCATTAAAAATTGTCCATCTTCTACGAAGCTGCCTAACTCCATTCCAAGGGAACTCAAAAAATTCATGATATTTCTACCTCCTGCGGTCAAGCAGAGAATGAACCAGCTTGATACCAAGAACCACAAGCACATAAACAAACGTATAACCCAGACCATAAAAAGTCCATACCACACAGACCTCAGCAAGCAGGCATAAAAGCACACTTTTCCACTTCTCCTGCAGACAGCACAAAAGCGCATACGGTAAAATAATGCCTGCCCGGAATGCTGCGCCCTGCCATCCTCTGAAGAAAATAAGAAAGCTGTCCATTCCTGCACTATAACAACCAAACTGATAGACAAGCACCACAAACAGCATAAACATCGTCTGCTTTTTTCCATCGGCCGGGAAAAGGTATACAGCCCACCTGCTGTACACCAAATAACTCAAAACCAGCACGATACCCGGTACTATGCTGTATAGCAGAATCTGTACCGGTATTCCTGTCCACTTACAGATTGCGGCATAAAGAGTCGGCAGCACCAAAATCTTGAGACGCATGGGCATTCCTGCCGTAAATTCGCTTCCTGTCATTGGATTCAATGTATAGATACTGTCTGTAGTAAGTATCGTCTGCACCGTCTCCCCCGTGATATCACCTTTCAGGTACGGCACATGCATCCAGTAATTCCATATAATCTGTAACGTAATCAGCAAAAAAATCCCCAAAAAGCGATAGGGATATACCCGCAAAAGCTTTAAAAACCGGTTTTCCCCAAACTGTGACCGCTTCCCCACATTTTTTTTCTTTTTTATGACAGAGAATATCACCATACAAAAGACAACGCTTAAAAACAGCACCGCCATAATTCTGGTGCAGATATGAAAGGGCTGTTTCAAAAAGAGTGTGACAAGATGTGCTGCCTCTGCCAGCCCAACTGTCACCAGACTTCCCTCTATTATTTTTTCCGGTATGGTCTTCTGCATAATTTCTTCCTTTTCCACTTTACATTGCACATTCGGAAAAACTTCGTTTTTCCTC
>JBJFCM010000158.1:0-8760 GCA_051888955.1 Lachnospiraceae bacterium
TCAAATTCTCTGGTACGGAAGGTAAAGTTACCGGGCGTAATCTCATTACGGAAGGACTTACCAATCTGTCCGATACCGAAAGGAATCTTCTTTCTGGAGGTTCTCTGTACGTTCTTAAAGTTAACAAAAATACCCTGTGCTGTCTCCGGTCTCAAGTATACGGTATTTTTTGCATCCTCGGTCACGCCCTGGAAGGTCTTGAACATCAGGTTGAACTGTCTGATATCGGTAAAATTATGCTTGCCGCAGGTAGGGCAGGGAATCTGATGCTCCTCGATAAAGTCCTTCATCTTCTCCTGGCTCCATGCATCCACGCTCTCTTCCAGCTGAATGCCTTTTTCTTCGCAAAAATCTTCAATCAGCTTATCTGCACGGAAACGCTCATGGCATTCCTTACAGTCCATAAGAGGATCGGAGAAACCACCTAAGTGGCCGCTGGCCACCCATGTCTGGGGATTCATCAGGATTGCGCAGTCAACACCTACATTGTAAGGGTTCTCCATGACGAATTTCTGCCACCATGCCTTCTTCACATTGTTCTTTAATTCCACGCCAAGGTTACCGTAGTCCCAGGTATTGGCAAGTCCGCCATAGATTTCGGAACCGGGATATACAAATCCTCTCGCCTTTGCCAGTGCTACGATTTTTTCCATTGTCTTTTCCATATTCGTGTCCATCCTTTTTATAATCTATTTCGTAATCACGTATACCAGACTGTCCGTCTTAAGTGAATCCGCTTCATTTTCATTCTGCAATTGTATACTAACGGTCTTACTGTCCATAAGCTGTACCCCTTCCGAAACGTACAGCACCTTATATGGCAACCCCACCTGGATATTCTGATTGGTAATCAGGATATGATTGGTATCTGTTCCGGTAAGGTCTGTTAATTTTACCGTCTTACTCGCATCCGTACTGTCTACAAGCATCACATTCATGTCATAACCGGCGGCTCTGGCCGCTGCTACAGTTCCGAAAAACAACTCCACACCGTTAAAATCCGAATAGACATCACCGGCTGAATACTGCATTGTTACCACTATCTTTTCCGCTTCCGTTTCCGAAAGTGCCGCACTTTCAAGCAAGACCTCTCCATTCTGGAAGGATGCATTATAATCATTGATTTCTTCCTGTATCATCGCTTCCAGTCCGTCCACCGTATAAAAATCTTTATCAAAGGTCTCCACTATCGTATGGGTAATCCTGCCGCTTTTATCAATCTGCAGACTTGTCACGTCCGTATCCGTTTTCGTTGTCCCACACCCTGCAAGCAGGATTGTGCACAAAACAGAAAAAACGGCAGCCGGCAGCCTTGCATATCTTTTTCCCTGCATATCATATTCTCCTAATATTATATTATGTCATTTCACCTGAGCTCAAAAACGCCATTTATTTATTATAACGAACTTATTATGGTTTTTCAACACAGACTTTCTAATATTTCAAGACTTTTGAACTGCCGGTCCATAAAACGCTTCCTGTATCTGTCTGCAATCATCCGTAGTTCCTGCAATACTTCATCCTTTACGGTAAAGGTATAGAGTTTCTCCACACTCGCCGATGCAATAAATTCCAGCGCATAAACAGTGGATTCATTCAGGTTCTCTCCCACAGGTGTCCCCGGATACTCCCCGTTTACCTGAAGAGTTTTCAACTCAAAGATACACTTTACCAATGCATCGGGAATTGCCGGATGCAGCAGCGCCCGCATAGTCTGATATAAAAGCTTCAGCATTTCCTTTTCGTCATTATTCTCTCTTGTATAATAATCCGCAATCTCCAGAAAATACATACCATAATAAGCACCTATGTAATCTGTCCGTAATTCTTCAAAATACTGGCTGATATTCGTCTCCGCCACATTGTAGGAGTTTTTTCCTTCGTATAGCTTGAACTGTCCAAAAGAAAAAGGGTTGGTTGCTGCCATAAAACGGCTTCCCGGCCGTCTTGCACCTTTTGCAAAGGCAGAAATCTTCCCTCTTTCTTTCGTCAATATACATACCCGCCTGTCATATTCACCTACAGGAATCTGGCTTATCACCATTCCTGTCACCATAATAAAATCCTGCATAAGGGTATTCTTTAAAAGCCTCCTCTTTCTGCTCCGTTTCACAGGCATAAGTCAGATAATCCTGCACCCTGCCGCTTTTCCAAAACTGCTTCCAGTAATTTTCATCGTTCATCTTGCGCCCCCTTATTTTCCTGTTCTTGTTATAGGAATCTTACATTTTATGTTCCTACTTTAGGGTTCGCTTATTTCGATTTTCTATTCGTTACTGGGCAGTATCTTTTTCATTGTAGCCGAAATTTTTAAGCAGGAAATCGCTGTCACGCCAATCCTTTTTCACCTTGACCCACAGCTGTAGATTGACCTGCATTTCCAGCATATCTTCTATTTCCGGGCGTGCCAGAGAGCCTATCTTTTTCAGCATGGCACCACCTTTCCCGATGATGATGCCCTTATGAGACTCCCTCTCGCATACAATTGTAGCCTCTATATCCACGATATGCTTTCTGTATTTCATGCTTTCAATACTGACTGCCACACCATGGGGAATCTCTTCCTCCAGAAGCCGCAATGCCTTTTCCCTGATGAGTTCTGCTACAATTTGACGCATGGGCTGGTCTGTAACAGTATCCTCATCATAAAAAGCAGGGCCATAGGGCAGGTATTTCATGATGCATTTTATCAGTTCATCCGTATTGTCCGCCTTCAGAGCTGACACCGGTACGATTTCCGCAAAGTCCAGTTCCTTTCTGTAAGTATCTATGTACTCCAGAAGCTGTTCTTTTTTCACGGTATCGATTTTGTTGATCACCAGTATCACCGGTGTCTTTGTCTTTTGCAGCTGCTCGATAATATGGCGTTCTCCTGCACCGATAAAATTGGTAGGCTCTACCAGCCAGAGAATCACATCCACCTCCGACATAGTCTTCTCCGCCACATTTACCATATAGTTGCCCAGCTTATTCTTGGCCTTGTGAATGCCCGGCGTATCTAAGAATACAATCTGGCCTTCCTCAGACGTATACACCGTCTGAATCCGGTTTCTGGTCGTCTGGGGCTTGTTGGATGTAATGGCAATCTTCTGCCCGATCAGACAGTTCATCAAAGTGGACTTTCCTACATTGGGCCTTCCGATTAACGTAACAAATCCTGATTTAAATGCTGCATTTTCGCTCATCTACATTTCCTCATTTCCATTCCCGCTTTGGTTTGCTTCCCTCATAGGTATATTACCAAAGCATGTCTATGAGTAGTATAACATAACGCTTCTTTATTTCAAATATCCTTTTTATTTTTTGATGTAGAAGGCTTGTCATTCCCACATAGTCGCCCTATAATAAATAAAGTATCAAATAAACAAATGAGGGGGATAAACCATGAAAAAGAAAAACCTTATCTTCTTATTCTGTGCTGTTGCGATATTAGCAGTATTTATCGCCATTACATTAAACACACCCGGAACTGTCGATTTAGAAAACTACACGCCAAAAGTATATTCTACCATAGGCGCATTGCTTCCACCGGTCATTGCTATCGTCCTTGCACTCATTACCAAAGAAGTGTACTCATCACTTTTTGTAGGTATTATCACAGGTGCGCTTCTTTATTCCAACGGCAATCTGGAGCTTATGCTGAACACCATGCTTTATAATGAGGATGGCGGCATGATTTATAAGCTTGCCGACAGTTGGAACGTCGGCATACTCGTATTCCTTGTTATTCTGGGTATAATGGTTGCCCTGATGAACAAAGTAGGTGGTTCTGCCGCCTTTGGTCAGTGGGCCTCCACCCATATCAAAACAAGAGTTGGGGCGCAGCTTGCAACCATGGCTTTAGGTGTTCTCATATTTGTGGATGACTATTTTAACTGTCTCACTGTAGGCTCTGTCATGAGACCGGTTACTGACCGGCATCAGGTATCAAGAGCGAAGCTGGCCTATCTGATAGATGCGACCGCAGCACCCGTATGTATCATCGCCCCCGTATCAAGCTGGGCAGCCGCAGTAACCTCTTCCGTACCGGAAGGCTCCAACATAAATGGATTTTCCATGTTTTTGAAGACGATTCCCTATAATTTTTACGCTTTGTCCACCCTGCTCATGATTATTTTAGTAATTGTGTTAAAGGCGGATTTTGGTTTGATGAGAGTGCATGAAGAGAATGCCAGGAAGGGAGACCTTTTCACCACTGCAGCAAGACCGTACGGCGATGCAGATGCGGAACCAAGCACGCCACACGGCAAGGTAATTGACCTTGTTTTCCCTGTGATTGTCCTCATCGTATGCTGTATCACCGGTATGGTCTATACCGGCGGTTTCTTTGAGGGTGAATCCTTCATCAATGCCTTTTCCAATGCAGACGCATCTATGGGACTTGTTCTCGGCAGCATAGTTACACTCCTTATCACATTTTGCTTCTATATGACACGTGGTGTAATGACTTTCAAAGATTTTACCGAATGCATTCCTAATGGTTTTAAGGCAATGGTTGCTCCAATACTGATTCTTACTATGGCCTGGACACTGTCAGGCATGACCGGTCTGCTCGGTGCAAAATACTATGTACATGATATCGTAGCAGGCTCTGCAGGCGCATTAAAGCTGTTCCTGCCATGTATCATATTCATCGTAGCTTTGTTCCTTGCTTTCTCCACTGGAACAAGCTGGGGAACCTTTGCCATCCTGATACCGATTGTATGCAATGTATTTAGCGAGGGAGAAACCTATGAGATGCTCGTAATCTCTATCGCAGCCTGCCTTTCCGGTGCCGTATGCGGAGACCACTGCTCTCCGATATCCGATACCACTATTATGGCTTCTGCAGGTGCTCATTCCGATCATGTAAATCATGTATCCACACAGCTCCCCTATGCCTTAACCGCAGCTGCTGTTTCCTTTGTCGGATATTTCATAGCCGGTGCCGTCGGATATTTTACGGAAAGTTCACTGGCCCTTATCTCTCTCCCCATTACACTGCTGATACTCTGCATCACTATCTTCGTTATCAGCAGGATAACCAGAAAAAAAGCATCCATTTAAAGCAGACAAATTCAGACTGGTAAAAAGAACTGCCGCACTAAGTAATTAGTACGGCAGTTTCATAATCATTTGCCTGTTCGTCTCACCATAGTTCCACAACATATTCCCAGGCTGCAGCTATTGCTGCCGGTTCTGCTGTGCCGACTGTTGAACCTGAGCGGTCTGTCCCGCATAACCTGCCTGCTGCATCTGCCGCATATATTCCGCCTGCTGTTTTTGACGCAGTTCTTCCATTTTCTTGTTCTTTTTTGCCGTACTTCTCTTGATACTGAATAAAATGATCCACACGATAACCAGTACGATCACGGCAATCAGTACCAGATACGGAATGGCTATCACGAAACCGATAAAGAACTCCTTGATGCCGTTGCCAATGTTCCGCATGCTGTGCATAAAGCCATCTGAAATCCGCTCCCAGGTAGTCTTTTCCACCGTTTCAACCGGAGTCAGTTCTACGACCTCCGTAATGCTTAAATAAACGGTACTGTATTCAATCTGATTGTCATAGGTACGCAGCTGGCTCTCCATGCTTTCAATCTGATAACGGATATCAGACAGTCTGGATTCGAGAGTAATGATATCCTCGATACTCTCTGCCTGCTCCATCAGCGCAATCAGCCTTTCCTGCTCCGCCAGAAGCACTGCCTTATGGCTGTCCAGATCCACATAGTCCAGGGTCACATCCCTTTCCTGCTCAGACCTGTTGGTGATATTGCTGTTCTCCTCCACCTGCGTCAGGAATTCATCCAGCCTATCCTTGGGGATACGCAGTGTCATACTGGCACTGCGGTTATTGCGGTAACCGCTTCCGCTATAGCTGCTGGTATAATAGCTGCTTCCGTTATAGGCATTCATGCTTTCCACATAGCCGCCCAGCTCAGAAGTTCTGTTCTTTACATAAGAGAGCAGATTGTCAAACTCTAAGGTTTCTACATCCAGATTGACCGTCCGAATCAGTTTTCTGCCCGCACGTACATTTTCAGCAGAAGTACCGTTTTGCTCTTGATATGATTCGCCGGCCTCTGTATACAACTCCTCTGTGGCACTGTCCGCATAATAGATGCCCGTCCCGCCACTCTGTGGTTCAACGGCATAGCTGTAGCTGTCATAAGAAGCCGCCGATTTATTGCTGCTTCCGCAACCTGCTAATACCAGTGCTGTGATTACTCCAAATAATATTGCTTTTTTCTTTTGTCCTCTCATACACGAATCCCTCCCATTTTCATCTGGTTTTTATACCACAAGATTCTCCACTTTGTCAAACAGTTCCGCCGCCCCGGAAATCTTCTCCGCATTTCCCACTACACACAGGCAATCCTCAGCCATAAAAGCTCTGATATGTTCGGCCGTGTTCTTTAAGTCCTGTGCCGAGGTAGCAAGCAGTTCATCCCTCTCCTTCTGCAGATCTTCTGTTGTCAAATCTGTCATAAAACCGCTTAAGGAATAGAGACCTTTCGCTGCCGGATTCATGGGCATATCCAGTTCACTGATAGCACCAATGATAAACTGGGTCAGCATCCTTTCGTCTGCTTCAAAGGAAGCAATATAATCCGCTGCCTTATCATAGACCTCGATAGTGCTCTGTAAATTAGGATCCCGATAGGATACAAAATAGCTGTCCCCGGATTTACCGAAACCGCACATACAGCCATAGGCTCCGCCCTTTACCCGCACATTGTTCCAAAGGTAATCATATCCCATCATCACCTTCAAAACCTTCAGTGAGCCGGTATAGGAAAGTCCCTTGTGCTTGAAATTGCCGGCCCGGCAGACATACTGTACCTGTCCCGGTGTCTTATAGCCCTCTTTCTGCTTCACAAGTGCAGGCTCAAAGCTTCCGGTTTCCACCGGCTTTGTATACAATACGCCCTTCAGCTTGCAAATCATCTCCGGCAACCGCGCCGCAGCCGCTTCGCTTCCCACAAAGTCCACCATCAGATTTTCCGGTCTGAATACCGTTTCCGCTAATTTTTCCAGCTTTTCTACCAGACCGTCCGCTTCCTTTGTGAAACCACCGTCCAGCTTCTCAATCAGTCTGTAGAAATCCATGCCTGACAAAGCTTCATTTATTGCAGCTGTTTTAGATACGTTTGACAGCGCCCGATTTATGGCAATTCCATGTGCAGCCTGTGTCATTTGTGCCTGCATTCTGGATTTGCCCTCTGCCAATATCTCTTTCAACCTCTTTTTATCCGTAAAATCGGAGGTCATAAGGATTTCCTGGATCAAGTCAATGGCCTTCTGCAAATTCTCTTCCAGCACCTTTGCCTTAACTTCTAAAGTGACTGTGCATTTATTTTCATCCTGATAGCTTCCATAGGCGTTGTTGACCGTTGCCATGCCTCCCGTCAGAATGTTGATTTCATTATATAAATCCGCATAGCCATAATGCTCTGTATTTAAAAGTCCCAAAGTCCCCTTTAAAATACCAACATACGGGAACAGCTCTGCCGGTACCCTGTCAAGCTTAAAAATCAGACGCAGATAACCGATGCCGTTGGTGAACAGCTTATGGTACAAAAAGTCCGTATCCCCGATTTTTCGAAGCTCATTGACAAAGCCGGCTGCTTCCTTTTTCATATCCTGTATGGAAAGCAGCGGAATCTTTTTCAGGTTCTCTTCGGTATCCGGTGCATCCTGATATTCCTCCAGCGCCTTCGTAGCTGAAATAATTTCTTCGACTGCCTCTTCACTCAGTCCGGCCTTATATGCAGCCAGCTTCTCTGCCAGTTCCCTGTCCTTTTTCTCGGTAAGACCCTTTTTCGGCAGCAAAACCACGATGGACTTGTGTGGATTGTCAAGCAGGTATTTCTTTACCAGTTCCTCAAAATATCCACTTTCTACTTTTTCCCGTAAAGCCGTATAGGTCGCATTGGCTTCCACATGGATAAAGGGCCTGTTATCGTCATACAACCAGCTGTCCAGCATCTGGAGCCCGTACATCAATCCCTTCGGATAGGAACCGAAGTCTGCCTCCCTGTACTTAAATTCGTAATAATTGAGTCCTGCAAGCAAAGCCTTTTTATCAAAGCCCTTTTCCACAATATCATTTAATACCTTATGGATGATTTCAATAAATTCCTGCTCCCTGTCCGCATCTGCATTTTTGGATACAATGCTGAAATAGGGCTGCTTGATGCCATTCTCAAAATTGCTGTAATTGTCTGTACCGATACCCGCATCCGTCAACGCCTGCTTTAAGGGTGCTCCCGGTGCAGAACAGAGGGCATAGTCCAGTATCTGAAAAGCAATATAATATTCCCTGTTCAGAGTATTCTCCACAGACATGTTATAGGCCAGGTAAGCATTGCCCCGCTCATCCTCTTCCTCACCGATGGGATACTCTTTTACCACCCTGCGTACCTTCTCAAAGGCAGGCTGTGTACCCACCTCGGAATCCACCTTTCTTTCCTCAAACTTAGAAAGATACTCCCTGTCGATAAAGTCCAGCTTTTCTGCCATATCCATATTGCCATACAGGTAGATATAGCTGTTGGAGGGATGATAATATTTTCTGTGAAAGTCCAAAAATTCCTCATAGCTAAGCTCCGGAATACTTTCCGGGTCACCACCCGACTCAAAGCCGTATGTGGTATCCGGGTAAAGAGAATTCATCAGTTCTCTCTCCAGCACATCATCCGGGGAAGAAAAAGCACCCTTCATTTCATTATAAACCACCCCGTTCAAGGTCAGGTCATCCTCTTTATCCTGCAG
>JBJFCM010000159.1:0-8637 GCA_051888955.1 Lachnospiraceae bacterium
GTTCAACGGTTACACTTTCAAGGATAGAGAATAATACACAGAAACCGAGCCTGAAGGTGGAAGAGGCATTGTTAGAAAAACTGGGATGCAGTACGGAGAACCTTGTGTTCTATGCAAGCGATGAGGAGGCAGCAAAGCACAGGCTTGAAACGGAGTTGACAGTTCTTGCTATGCACAGGCAGCCTGTGGAGGAGAAGTTGTCTGAATATAAGGGTCTTATTGCAAATAGAGGTGCAGGCAGTAATATGGAAAAGCAGTTTGCACTGATGATTGAAGCCATTCATGCATATTATACAGAAGAATGGGATCTTCAAAGAATTTTTAACCAACAAGAGGAAGCTTTATTGCTTACGATACCAAATTATAAAGAAAAAAATATTGAATCAATAAAGTTACTGACTTTAACAGAAATAACAATAATTAATAACATGGCACTTGTCTTATATAAGCAAGAACGGACGTTGCAGGCTATAAGAATTTTAACTTATCTGGTCGAGTATGTTGAGAAGAGTGATTTAAGTGTGGAAACTATGGGAAAGAGATATCCTATGTTAGTATTTAATTTGGCTAAAATGATGGGACAAATTAAAGAATTTGAGAAAATGCTATTTTTATGTGAAAAGGGAATTGATTTCTGCAAAAAATATGCAAGACTAGTGGGCCTACCGGAGTTTTGTTTTTACAAGGCAGTTGCTTGTACAGAACTTAGCAGGATAGAAGATGCTTTGGAGAGTTATGAGTATGCTATTTCTTTGTACAAACTAATTGGTAGGCCCGAACTTGCTGAACAGTCCCAGAAAAATCGTGATGCATTGCTTAAATGCAAATGCATATAAAATCTGGTTCAATATGACACATCTCCACAGCCGGAGTAGCTTCCTTCTTTTCCGGTACGAAGAAAACGAGCTGGCCGGCAAGGGCGATAACACCGAGAGTAACGATTGCGATTTTTTTCATATTGATGACCTCCTGTAAATAAAAGTTTTTAGGCAGTTACAAATTCACAATAAAAGGTAAACAAATGAAGCACCATATCGTTTGACGAAAAGAAAATTTTTCGTCAAACGATATGGTGCTTTTGACATTAAAATGTGATGCTTGAAAAATAGGAATCAGCTAAATTCATCAAAAGATGAAAAGGATATTGTATGACATCAGAAGAAATGAAAAAAATGATTGTAAAATGCATTTTTTCAGTACCAAATCTTACACTTAGGGAGTGGCAGGATTTGCTTCAGTCTCATCCGAATGGCCATAGTGTAGCGATAAGCACTATTTCCGGCTGGAAAAATGGCAAGCAGGAGATGAGTTTCTATTACAGAAATATTCTGATCCGGGTCCTGTGTGATACTTGTGAGATGCAAGAATATCAACAGGAAATACGAGATGTGATTTTGGAGAATGTAGGTATTAAGCCGCATGAAAAGCTTTATGCCGAGTTGCTTGAAAAAGACTATGAGTCTTTTTTGAAATTTGTACTGAATGAATTGCCGGCAAAACCTATGGATGAAGTAGATCACATATGGGATAATATTCCAACAGCTGCTTTACTGGAGTTATGTGCTAAAAAGGCTGAAAAGCTTCAGCTGCCCTGCAAAGTGGAGGCTCGTGCCGAAAGCTTGATCATGACTTGCCGACAGGACGCTAAACAAGAACCTTATAGAGTGGCAGTGGGATTTTTACTTGGAACTTTTCCAATCGAGATAGTGGAGGAAAAATGCATCCGGTTTCGTCGGGAAAATATGGATTGCATCATCAGCTATCTTTTTGTAACGATTGATGTGACGGATAGATTGTACAGTAAAATTTTAAATGAGCATAAGATTCTTCTTTTGCAGCTTGATGAGACAGTTATCAACAATATAAACGATTATCATCTTTTGAATGCATTGGCGGATGAACTGCTCCAAAAAATGAGGAAAATAAATCTGACAATTGAAGGGATATATCATTTACTCAGGGTACAATGTGAGGAAAATGATGACAAAATGTGACCAAAAATAGAAAACAATAGAAATATAAAAAATGGATATTATTGATAAAATAAGAGTAAGGCACTCAATACTGCAAACGCATTTGGTTCAAGTTATTGGGGCCCTACTTTAAGAATGTTGGCATGCCCATAGGGGAGTCTGCGTGAGGAGATTTGTATAAGCTTAAGCGTACGGATGATTATAGAGCTGAATTTCCAGAAAGCAGACTGCGGGCAGAGTTGACATCTTAAAGAAAATAGATTCCCACTATGCTCATACAACCATTGGAAAAGAAGAGGCTGCACATGGAAAGTAGCATGAAATATCAGAAGTATTTTATGTTGGGAATGCTTATCCGTGGCAGTGTGTCTGCCGATGGCAGTAGTGGGAATCGTTTGAAAAAATAAAACTTAAGAAGTTTTGAGCAATATTATTCCAATACATCAAAGGCGGTCCCTTTAGCCCAGGGGCTGTCAATGTCACAGCGTCCGTGGTGATAACGGTGTTCGATACTTTCGGGCACATTACTTTCTGTAACCTCTATTTTCATGCGGCTTTCTTCCGCACTACAGAAACCATCCAGTATTTTAATCAGATTTTGGATATCTTTTTCGTTTGTACTATCCATGTAAATTTTTCCTTTGCGTCTTTTTCTTTATAAAAAAATAGTTTATTCTTATTGTAGTAGAAAAGCAAAAAACCTACAAGAAATAATTTAGTAATTATTTAGAAATTCTACCTTAAGTCTTAACTATTATTATGTATAGTGAAAAGAAGTTCTTACTAAAGAAATGAAAAGAGACCTATGGAGAAAATGGTATGAAAGATATTACTTTTGTGGTTCCCTGCTATAATTCACAGGACTATATGAAAAGGTGCATCGATTCCCTGCTGCCCTGTGGTGTGGATGGTGAAATTATTATTGTGGATGACGGTTCTACGGATGGTACAGGAGAAATTGCCGATGAATATGAAACTCTTTATCCTGAAACGGTCAAGGTGATACATAAAGCTAACGGCGGACATGGTTCCGGTGTGAATGTCGGCTTACAGGCAGCCTCCGGGCGTTTCTTTAAGGTGGTGGATTCGGATGACTGGCTGGATGAATCAGCATTGGAAAGATTGATAAAATGTTTAAAAAAGTGGCAGAATAAAGTGGACATGTTTATCTGTAATTATGTCTACGACCATTTATATGAAAACAGGCAGAAAAGCGTCAGTTTTCGGAATGTTTTCCCGAATGAAGTGCTTTGCAGCTGGCAGGATATGGGGCGTTTCAAACCTTCCCAGTATCTGGTCATGCATGCGTTGGTCTTCAGAACGGCAGTTTTAAGAGCATGTGGGGTAGAACTGCCGGAACATACCTTTTATGTGGACAATCTTTTTGCTTATAAACCGCTGCCGGGTGTGCAGACGCTTCTTTATCTGGATATGGATTTGTACCACTATTTTCTGGGACGGGATGATCAGTCTGTCAATGAAGAGAGCTATAAAAGGCGGATAGATCAGCAGATACTGGTGACTAAACTGGTTACGGATTGTGTGGATCTTCAGGCAGTTAAAAAGAAATGCCCGAAGCTGTCCCGGTATATGCTGCGCAATATCTCCATTATGCTGTCCATATCCTCTGTTTATCTGTTGATGATAGGAACAGAGGAAGCGATGGCAAAGCGCCGTGAACTATGGGATTATATCAGGCGGAAGGATGTCTCGCTATACCGAAGGCTGCGATGGTCATCCTTAAGCGGTCTTACTTATCTGCCCGGAAAACTGGGCAGTGCGCTGACATTAAAGGGATATAAAACGGCAAAAAAAGTATACCAGTTCAGCTAAAGGACTGTACAAAAAAGAGGGAAAAGGTTAAAATGGAAAAAATATATATTGCCCTGGTAAGCACTCCGGGCATTTTTGCCGGCATGATCAGGCTGGCGATACAGAAAGAATATATCCATGTAGTATTATCTATGGATGCAGATTTACAGGAAGCCTACAGTGTGGGACGGCGTAATCCTTTCATTCCTTATTTTGCAGGTTTTGAAAGGGAAGATAAAAGAAAAATATGCAGTGCGTTTCCCACTGCCAGGTACCGCATATACAGTCTGGATTGTACAAAAGAGCAGAAGATGAATATAGAAAAACAGCTGAAAGAGTGCTACAGAAACAGGTTTCATTATCATTACTGTATTCTGGGACTACCATACCTGCTGCTGCAGACGCCTTTTTACCAGGAAGGACATTATACCTGCTCTTCTTTCATTGCCCGGCTGCTTTCCCAAAATGGAATGCAGTTGTTTAACAAGCATTTTTCATTGGTTACACCGGCGGATTTTTATGACCTGAAGAGTGATGATATTCTTTTTGAGGGTCCGTTGGCGGAGTTCATTGATAAAGATGGTTCGGGCATAAATACGGTGAGACAAAAAGGAGCTTTGTATGAAGGGTAAAAAGTTACTGAGCGCAGTGCTGTTTTTGGGACTGGCGGCAATTACCTTTTATGTAGTATTTAAAAATCAGGATTTCGGGGAATTAATGGAAGCCATAGGGCAGATGCAGAAGGGATATCTCGTGCTGGCGATTGTTACAGCACTGTTTTTTGTATCGGCAGAAGGTATCCTGATATGGTATTTGTTAAAATCTATTGGTGATAAGGCGAAGCTTTTAAGCTGCCTGAAATATTCCTTTACCGGATTTTTCTATTCCGGGATTACCCCTTCGGCTACAGGTGGCCAGCCTATGCAACTATATTATATGAGCAAGGACGGTCACAAGGTGGCAGACAGTACAGTGGTGCTGATGAGCGTGGCCACAGCCTATAAGCTGGTACTGGTGCTGATGGGTGTAGGTATCAGTGTGTTCTGGTGGGGTGGACTGCAATCCTATCTGGGGGCGTATCTTCCCCTTTATTTTCTGGGGTTGTTCTTAAATGCAGCACTGGTAGCGATTTTGCTGGCCATCATGCTGAACGGACCGGGGATGGAACGTTTTATCCATGCGGCAGAACGGCTTCTGGTAAAGCTGCACCTGCTGAAACCTTCCGATAAGCGGAAAGAAAGCATACATACACTGGTGGAGCAGTATCAGGAAACGGTTGGCTTTTTGAAGACCCATGTAAGAGTGGTTGGTTTTTTATTAGGCTTTACTTTTATTCAGAGATGCAGCGTCTTTATTTTGACGTATTTTGTTTACAAGGGGATGGGACTTACGGGCACAAATGCCTTTACGGTAATGGCGTTGCAGGCAGTTGTCTACATTGCGGTGGATATGCTTCCTTTGCCCGGCTCTCAAGGGATTACGGAGTTGATGTATACGGCGGTGTTTCGAAATGTTTTTGTGGGAAGCAGTCTGACCGTGTCCATGTGTATATCACGGGGACTTAACTTTTATATGCTGCTTATTATCAGCGCTGTTGTAGCGGCTTACTGCTGGTGGCATACCGGTGGGAGAAAACGCGGTGAAGATAAAATCTCCAAATATGAGGAATAAAATTTGCATTTTTTGAAAAACATATATTGCAATTCGAAAAAAGATGTGTTACACTTCATCTCAATAAAGTAAGAAATGCGATGAAAGAGACTCTTGCTATGGAAAGCGACAGGAATACGGCGTCACCGACTGAGAGCGCTGTTAGTGGGAAGTAGCGAAGGGAACACTCCGGAGCAGACTGTCTGAAGGTTTTTCTAATTGTGTAGGGCAGTACGTGGCATGCGTTAAATGTTAGAGTGGATAGACCGGTAGAACGCTTTGATGGAAGCGGCGGTTTATCAAGACGGGTGGTACCACGGATTTATACTTTGTATATTCGTCCCGGAATACAGTTATCTGTATTCCGGGATTTTTTTGCGCGAATAAGCAGAGCAAAGCGGCTGGCTTCAGAGGCCTTCCTGCCGGACGCCTGCGTATGTGCAGGAAGACCTCTGAAGCCGGACATTTTGCGAGCAACGCGAACGAGAAGCCGGAACGGCTTCGAGTCTGCTTATTTGAGCAAAGCGCTGCCGAAGCAGTGGTGGATGTCGCAAAAGCGACGCTTCAGGAAGATAAATTGAGGAGGACAAAACATGTACAGAGATTTGACCATGAAGGAAATCAGTGAAGAGCATATCGGGCAGACACTGCAGGTGGCAGGCTGGGTTGAGAATATCCGTGATCATGGCGGCGTTTCTTTTATCGACCTGCGTGATATGTATGGCGTTTTACAGGTAGTTATCCGTAAGCCGGAGCTGCTTAAGGGGATTACGAAGGAGATGTGTCTGTCCATTGAGGGAATGGTGGAGCACAGGGATGAAGAGACCTACAATCCCAAGATTCCCACTGGTACCATTGAACTGGAGGCAGAGAAAATCACAGTGCTGGGGCGGGTGTATAAGCAGCTTCCTTTTGAGGTGATGACCTCCAAGGAAATCCGCGAGGATGTCCGTTTAAAATACCGTTATCTGGATTTGCGGAATGCCAAGGTGAGGGACAATATCATTTTCCGTTCTAACGTTATCAGCTTCCTGCGCCAGAAGATGATGGAAATGGGCTTTTTGGAGATACAGACCCCTATCCTCTGTGCATCCTCTCCGGAAGGTGCCAGAGATTATATCGTACCCTCCAGAAAATTCAAGGGAAAATTCTATGCGCTGCCCCAGGCACCTCAGCAGTATAAGCAGCTTCTTATGACAGCAGGCTTCGATAAATATTTCCAGATTGCTCCCTGCTTCAGGGATGAAGATGCCCGCGCAGACCGTTCTCCCGGAGAGTTTTATCAGTTGGATTTTGAGATGAGCTTTGCTACCCAGGAGGATGTTTTCAGAGTAGGTGAAGAAGTATTGTCGGCCACCTTTGCAAAATTTGCACCGGAAGGCTTTGCAGTGACACAGGCACCATACCCTGTTATCAGCTACAAGCAGGCTATGCTGGAGTTCGGCTGCGATAAGCCGGATCTGCGAAATCCTCTTCGGATTATGGATGTGACTGATTTCTTCCAGAAGTGTAGCTTTAAACCGTTTATCGGCAGAACAGTCAGAGCCATCAAGGTGCATGCAGAGATGTCCAAGGGCTTCCATGAAAAGCTTCTGGCATTTGCCACTTCTTTGGGAATGGGTGGCCTGGGCTATCTGGAGGTGGCAGAGGATATGTCTTATAAGGGACCTATCGATAAATTCATTCCGGAGGAGATGAAGGGAGAGCTGGCACGGCTGGCAGGGTTGCAGAGCGGCGACACTATCTTCTTTATTGCAGATAAGGAGGAACGTGCCAACTATTACGCCGGCCAGATACGGAATGAATTGGGTGATAAGCTGGATTTGTGCGAGAAAAATGCATACCGTTTCTGCTATGTGAATGATTTCCCTATGTTTGAGATTGATCCGGAGACAAAGCAGATAGGGTTTACACACAATCCGTTCTCTATGCCCCAGGGCGGCTTGGAGGCTCTCAATACGAAAAATCCTTTGGATGTCCTGGCGTATCAGTACGATATCGTCTGCAACGGTGTAGAGCTCTCTTCCGGTGCTGTCAGAAACCACGATATCGAAATCATGAAGAAGGCCTTTGCAATTGCAGGCTATGATGAGGAAACTTTAAAGAGCAAATTCGGGGCACTCTATCAGGCATTCCAGTTCGGAGCACCGCCACATGCAGGTATGGCACCCGGTGTGGACAGAATGATCATGCTGCTGCGCAATGAGGAGAATATCAGGGAAGTCATTGCATTCCCCATGAACGGCAACGCGCAGGATCTGATGTGCGGTGCACCCGGGGACGTAACAGAGCAGCAGCTCAGGGAAGTGCACATTAAGGTTCGTGATTAATGGCATTCTTCCGTTGAGAGATAAGGAGAGAATATGGCAAACGTTATTTCTGATGAAACAATCGAATATGTAGGCATCCTTGCCAAACTGGAGCTTTCTGATGAAGAGAAGGAGGCTGCCAAGAAGGATATGGCGAGCATGTTAGACTATATTGATAAACTGAATGAACTGGATACGACAGGCGTGGAGCCCATGTCCCATGTTTTTCCGGTGCAGAATGTGTTCCGTGAGGATGTGGTCACAAACGGGGATGACAGCGCCAACATTTTGAAAAATGCACCCGGCGAAAAAGATAACATGTTCACGGTACCGCTGACGGTAGAATAGGAGGACACCATGAGGATACTCGATTTGACGGCAGTGGAACTGTCTGCGAAGATGAAAGCCGGTGAAGTGACGGCCATGCAGGCAGTAGAGGCTGTTTTTGAAAAAATAGAAGAAAAAGAAGAATTGCTCCATTGCTATGTGACCCTGGATAAAGAAGGGGCCATGAAAAGAGCGGAGGCAGTACAGAAAAAAATAGAAGCGGGAGAGATAACGGGTCCTCTTGCCGGGGTACCGGTTGCCATCAAGGACAATATGTGCACGGCGGGGATGCTTACTACCTGTTCTTCCAAAATTCTGGAGAATTTTATCCCTACTTTTTCTGCACAGGCAGTGGAGGATTTGGAGGCAGCAGGTGCAGTGATTTTGGGTAAGACCAATATGGACGAATTTGCCATGGGTTCCACCACGGAGACCTCTGCATTCGGCGTCACCAGAAATCCCCACGACGCAGAGCATGTGCCGGGCGGTTCCTCAGGTGGTTCTGCTGCTGCAGTGGCAGCAGGTGAGTGCTATTTTGCACTGGGTTCTGACACCGGCGGTTCTAT
>JBJFCM010000160.1:0-8634 GCA_051888955.1 Lachnospiraceae bacterium
GAGTGGCAGCGGGCCTACGGTGTTCGGCATTTTTGAGGATGAAGAGAAGGCAAGGGCAGCGAAAGAAAAGCTGGAAAAATGGCAGGATTTGCAGAACCTGCAGCCGGTAAAACAGATTTTTGTAACAACTTTTCAAAAATCTTTATAAGGATTGGAGGAAGAACATGCAGGATAATTTACAGGTGAAAATGGACGAATTTCTACCGTTGCGGGATGTGGTATTCAATACGCTCAGACAGGCTATCCTGACCGGTGAATTGAAACCGGGGGAGAGGCTGATGGAAATCCATCTTGCAAACCGCCTGGGGGTAAGCCGTACGCCTATCAGGGAGGCAATCCGGAAGCTGGAGCTGGAGGGTCTGGTGACCATGATTCCCAGAAGGGGAGCTGAGGTCGCCCAGATAACGGAAAAGAGCCTGAAGGACGTGCTGGAGGTCAGACGGGCGCTGGATGCTCTCAGTGTAGAACTGGCTTGTGACAGAATCAGTCCTGAAGAGCTGAAGGCACTGGCGGAAGCCTGTGATGCATTTGAGGCGGCAACTAAAACCAAGGATCCCAAAAAGATTGCCCAGGCAGATGTGGCACTGCACGATATCATTGTAAAGGCAGCGAACAACAGCAGGCTTTTGCAGCTTGTCAACAATCTTTCCGAGCAGATGTACCGATACCGTTTTGAGTATATCAAGGATGTAAGTACCCATGGTCAGCTTGTCAGTGAGCACCGCATCATGTTCGAGAGCATCCGCCAAAAGGACAAGGAGACGGCGGCCCGGACTGCAAAGCTGCATATTGATAATCAGGAGATTGCCATTATGAAGCAGCTGCGGCTGGAGAGGGAGAAGAATCTGGCAAAGTAACAGCCACAATGTATAAATATCCCAAATACGGCGACACTTCTAGTACAACGTATTCCGGCTGGCCGGGGACGAGGTGCTGACAAAACAGACTTTACCGGCAGGATACCGGTAAGCAGGACAGGAGTGTGGCAGGATGAAAAAAGGGATAAATCTGATGTGGAAAAAAGGCGTGGTAATCTTAGCGGCGCTTGGCTTTTTTGGAATATTCTATCCGGAGCTATGTATGCTGGAGGACACCTGCAAGGTGGTCTATAAAACGGCGGCAGGTGAAGAAGAGGAAATTTTCGTACCGGAGGGCAGTGAATTATATTATAAGCTCTTGTCAGCAGAGCCGGAAGAGATTAAAATAAAGAGCAGGTTGCTTGAAATCATCAGCGCCTATTTTGAAAAGGATAAGGAAAGATAAATGAATGTTGCAATAGATGACGCAAAGCGCAGAGAAGCTCCTATCGGTGTGTTTGATTCGGGGATAGGCGGTCTGACGGTGGCAAGGGAAATCATGCGCCAGATTCCCAATGAACGGATTGTTTATTTCGGAGATACGGCCAGAGTACCTTACGGCAGCAAATCGAAAGAGACGGTAACGAAATTTTCCAGGCAGATTGTACGGTTTCTGGAGTCCCATGATGTGAAGACCATCGTGGTTGCCTGTAATACAGCGAGCGCTTATGCACTGGATGAACTGGAAAAGGAAATAGATATCCCTATGATAGGTGTGGTGAAGCCGGGAGCGAAGGTGGCGGCCGAGACTACCAGGAATGGCAAGATTGGTGTTATCGCCACGGAGGCCACGATAGGGAGCCGGATATATAATAAATACATAGAAGAATTGAATCACAACGTTACCATATGGGGAAAAGCATGTCCCCTTTTTGTACCTCTGGTGGAGGAAGGGCTGTTGCAGGATCCGGTAACGGATGAAATTGCCAAAAGATATCTTGGAGAACTGATTGACCTGGATATCGATACCCTGATTTTGGGATGTACCCATTACCCTTTGATTCGTTCCACCATAGGAAGGATTATGGGAGAGAAGGTAACCTTAGTAAATCCGGCTTATGAGACGGCAAGAGAGCTGAAGGAAATGCTGTCTGCCAAGGGACTTCTGAATGAGGAAGCACCAAAGCTGGGAAGTAACCAGTATCAGTTTTATGTGAGCGACACAACAGAAAAGTTTATCCGTTTTGCCAATTCCATTATTAAGTATGGTATTTTGTCTGCAAAGCAGGTGAATATTGAAGAGTATTGAAAGGCTGAGAAAATGACAAAGGATGTGTTACTGGCCATAAAAGGGCTGCAGTTTGATGCCTCTGCGGAGGAGAGTAACGTGCAGACGATTACGGTCGCAGAATATTATGAAAAGAATAACAGCCACTATGTGATTTATGATGAAGCCATAGAGGGGACGGAGCAGAGCACCAAAAATATCATCAAGTTCAAGGATAAGTCACTGGAGCTTACCAAGAAGGGATTTGTCAATGTACATATGTTGTTTGAGGAAAACAAAAAGAGCCTGACGAATTATGCAACGCCCTTTGGAGATATCCTGATAGGCATTGACGCTAAAAAGATTACCAAGACGATTGAGAACGATACTATACGGGTGAATGTGGATTACGCTTTAGAGGTCAATTATGAATTCCTGGCAGATTGTAAGATTACCATGGAAATCTCAGAAAGAAAAGCCGGTGTAAGCCCTATTTTAGGGGCTTAGCACCGGCTTTTTCCTGCGCCTTTTCCAGAGTGCGCTTAAACCAGCCTTTTTTCTTCTGCGGAGCAGCCTGCTGCTTGCCGTGAAGTCCTTTTACATCCAGAATGTAAATTCCGCTGACAACAGCTTTTACTTCCTTTTTTACGGGAATGCTGTCAAAAATTTTCTCATCGCTGACAAGGGACATAATCTGGGGACCAACCTTGGCCTTGACAATGGGCAGCTTGGAACCGCGCATCATCTTGGGCGTCTGGTCGATGACCATCTGCGGAAGACCGGATTCCTTCAGCTTCATACGTTTTTTGTCGATAATCAGCATGGAAACCGTCTGCTTGTTCTCTTCCATCAGTGCCTGCTGTTCTGCCTGCTTTTTCTGTGCCTTTTTACCAAAGAAATATAACGCTATTAAAATAGCGACCAACACTACAATAATGACAATTGCTACAATCCAACCTGTACTCACGGGAAAACCTCCTAAAATTTACTATGCATCAAGTATTGTAGCATTCTTTCGAATATTAGGCAATACGCTTTTTTAGGGTATTTTTTATTTCAAGTATATGGTATACTCAAAGCAAAGAGCAGAGCACTTTACAAGGAGGCACTATGCAGCAAGTATGGGATATGACTGTCACAGTGGTGCAGTTCATATTTGGACATCTGGTATTTTTTAATTTGATATTTGCGGTAATCATCGTGTTCTTCCAGCGCAGGGATCCCAAGACTGTGTGGACGTGGCTGATGCTTTTGTATTTTATACCGGTATTGGGATTTATATTCTATCTTTTTCTCGGAACGGATATGCATAAGCGCAAGATGTTTAAGGTAAAGGAGATAGAAGACAAGCTGAATGAGGCTATCAGGCAGCAGGAATATCAGCTTAAAAGCAATGAATTGCAAAAGCATGCGCCGGATATAGAGGGCTATTCTGACCTGGTCATGTTTAATCTGGATGCCGTGGGTGCCGTTTTATCGGATACCAATGATATCGATATTTTTGTGGATGGCAATGCCAAATTTGACGCTCTGATAGAGGATATGCGGAAGGCCAGGGAATTCATTCACATCCAGTACTATATCATCAAGAATGATGTGCTGTTCAACCGGATAAAAGAAGTTCTTGTAGAAAAAGCGGCAGAGGGCGTAGAGGTCAGGATATTGTTTGATGCTATGGGATGCCGTTCTGTCAGAAAGAACTATTGGGAGAAACTGAACCGGCAGGGGATTAAGACGGCAGAATTTTTCCCGGCACTGATGCGGCGTCTGCATCTGCGTATCAATTATCGCAATCACAGAAAAATTGTGGTGATTGACAACCGTGTGGCCTATGTGGGAGGCTTCAATATCGGAAAAGAATATATCGGGCTGGACCCCAAATTCGGTTATTGGCGTGATACCCATCTGCGGATACAGGGGGAAGCCGTTTCGGGGCTGGAGCTTCGTTTCCTGCTGGACTGGAACTACGCAGCCAAAGAGAATCTGTTTGCAAATCCCAAATATATGAGTGGCATCCGGGCAGGGCACAGGGACAGATGCGACGTGCAGATTATATACAGCGGACCGGATACTTCCCTGCAGCCCATCCGGGACAACTATGTGCGGCTGATCAATAAGGCAGAAAAAAAGATATATATCCAGACACCTTATTTTATCCCGGATGAATCTATGCTTACGGCGTTACTGATTGCGATACATTCCGGCGTGGAGGTCAATCTGATGATACCCTGCAAGCCGGATCATCCCTTCGTATACTGGGCGACTTACTCCTATATGGGTGAGCTGGTGATGGCGGGTGCCAACTGTTATACCTACAACAACGGTTTTTTGCATGCCAAGGGCCTTATCGTAGATGATAAGGTGTTCTGCTATGGTACGGCAAATATGGATATCCGTAGCTTTTCACTGAATTTTGAGGTCAATGCTGTAGTCTATGATGAACCGAAAGCCAGAGAGATGACGGACTATTTCGAAGAGGATTTGAAATATTGTACGCTGATAACAAAGGATATTTATGCCAGCCGTTCGCTTATTATCCGCCTAAAAGAGCAAATCAGTCGCCTTTTGTCACCACTTCTTTAAAAAAGGCTTTCAAGAACCTTATTTTTATGGTATAAATATAGATGTTGTCCAAAAGATATGGACCAAGATAGGAGAAAAAATAAATGAAGAAAAAACTGGCGGTAGTACTGTCCGCTTTATTGGCAGCAAGCGTGTTAGCAGGCTGTGGAAAAGAGGCAGATACAAATCCCGGAGAGACAACGGAAACAGTGATTCAGACTACGGAATCAGCAGAAACCGGGATGCAGACAACAGAAGATAGCGGAGTTCAAGATACAGATGCAGTAGAAAGTGTTTATTTGCGGGATGTGGATGTGGCACAATATCTGACGCTCACATCAGATTATAAGGGTCTGCCCCTTATGGTTTCCCCAAAAGCCGAGGTGACGGCTGAAAGCGTGGCCAGCCTTGCTTTGAACGCCTATAACAGTTCCGTTACCGCTGAAAACGGCGGTATCATAGATCGTGCAGTAGCAGTGGGAGATACCATCAATCTCGATTATGCGGGCAAAGAGGACGGCGTTGCTTTTGATGGCGGCACTGCTGCAGGCCAGAGTCTGGAAATCGGATCCGGAAGCTTTATTCCGGGTTTTGAAGACGGACTGGTAGGTGTGATGCCGGGTGAGACCCTGGATTTAGACCTGATCTTCCCGCAGGATTATTTCAATGCGGACATGGCAGGCAAAGCGGTGGTATTCACCGTTACGGTCAATTTCATCTATCCTTCCTCCAGGGAGGAGATGAAAGACGAGATCATCTCTGCTATTACAGCCGGGGAATATGCTACTGTGGATGCATTTATCGATTATTGTCAGGAATATCTGGAGTATAATGCTGACTATGAATATCAGGCGGCAAAGGAAAATGCAGTAATCGCTGCTCTGGAAGAAATTGCCGAATTTGAGAGCGTGCCGGAAGGACTGGTTGCAAAATACGCCGGTAATATTCAGATGTCCCTGGACAGTCAGGCGGCACAGTATGGAGTGGATGCGGACACCTTCTGTCTGTACTTTTATCAGATGGATTCAGCGTCTTATATTGAGCAGGCATCTGAGGCAAGTGCCCGTCAGGCAATGGTGTTTCAATATATTGCAAATGAAGAGAATTTAAATGTTTCCGATGAGGAACTGGATGAATCCCTGCAGAGTTTTGTGGAAGAAAACGGGCTGGGAACTGTGGAAGAGCTTCTGGCCAGTGCGGACAAGGAAGAATTCAGGGAATATTTTATGTTTGAAAAAGTAGCTGATTTTGTATTTGAAAATGCACAGGTTGCGGAGAACTAAACGCAGGCGAGAGTTTGCGTCAGTAAAATAAATTGAGGGAAAGGTTGGAACAGAAAATGGATTTAACAGATATCAGAGATTTGTATCGGGACAGAGAAGCTTTTATTGGCAAGGAAGTAACAGTAGGCGGCTGGGTAAGAAGCAACCGTGATTCCAAAACCTTTGGTTTTATCGTCATCAATGACGGCACCTATTTTGAAACGCTGCAGGTGGTATACAGTGATAAAATGCAGAATTTTGAAGAGCTGGCCAAGTTGAATGTGGGTTCTGCAATCGTGGTAAAGGGTACTATCGTAGCCACCCCGGAGGCCAAACAGCCTTTTGAAATGCAGGCCGAGGAAGCTTTTGTAGAAGGAGTATCCGGTGCGGATTATCCTTTGCAGAAAAAGAGACACAGCTTTGAATATTTAAGAACCATTCCTCATCTGCGTGCAAGGACTAACACCTTTCAGGCAGTATTCAGGGTACGTTCCCTGATTGCTTATGCTATTCATAATTTCTTCCAGGAAAGAGGCTTTGTTTATGTGCATACGCCGCTGATCACGGGAAGCGACTGTGAGGGCGCAGGTGAGATGTTCCAGGTGACTACCCTGGATTTGAACAATGTTCCGAAAAATGAGGACGGGTCTGTGGATTACAGTCAGGATTTCTTCGGCAAGTCCACCAATCTGACGGTCAGCGGTCAGCTCAATGTAGAGACCTATGCCTTTGCTTTTAAAAACGTATATACCTTTGGACCTACCTTCCGTGCAGAGAATTCCAACACCACCCGCCATGCGGCAGAGTTCTGGATGATTGAGCCGGAAATGGCCTTTGCAGATCTGACGGATGATATGGTATTGGCAGAGTCCATGTTAAAGTATGTGATTCGCTATGTGCTGGAGAACGCACCTGCTGAAATGGCATTCTTTAACCAGTTCGTGGACAAAGGACTGATTGAGAGGCTGAACCATGTGGTGAACTCCGATTTCGGACATGTGACCTATACGGAAGCTATTAAGATTTTGGAAAAACACAATGATGAATTTGAGTATAAGGTATTCTGGGGCTGCGATTTACAGACGGAGCATGAAAGATATCTTACGGAAAAGGAATTCAAGCGCCCTGTCTTCGTGACCGATTATCCCAAGGAAATCAAAGCCTTTTATATGAAGCTGAATGAGGACGGCAAGACCGTGGCAGCCATGGACTGCCTGGTACCCGGTATCGGCGAGATTATCGGTGGCAGCCAGAGAGAGGACAAGCTGGAGATATTAGAGGCCAGAATGGATGAACTGGGACTGAAAAAAGAGGATTACGATTTCTATCTGGATTTGAGAAGATACGGTTCCGTGCGCCATGCAGGCTTCGGACTGGGATTTGAAAGATGTGTTATGTATCTGACCGGTATGGGCAATATCAGAGACGTGATTCCGTTCCCAAGAACTGTAAACAACTGTGAACTATAATGTAGGACGAAGACACTTTATGTAGGCGCATATAACCGGGTGATGGATATGAGAAAAAAAGTTATTAAAATCATGAATTTAATCATTGTGATAGCTTTGGTGGCAGCCATGACCTCCCAGGCAGATGCGACTACGATTAAGGATATTCAAGAGAATATCAATCAGGACCAAAATGCGCTGGAAGGCATCAATGATACCATTTCGGGGCTTCAGGATGAGCAGGATCTGCTGGAAGAGGAAATCAGCGACTTGGACTCGGAGCTTTTAAATACGATGACCAGTATCGGACTGTTGGAGGATGATATTGCAGCCAAAGAGGAAGCGATTGGAAACAAGGAAGCCGATATTGCAGTGACACAGGAGGCATATGAAGAAGCCAAGGCGGAAGAGGAAGCACAGTATGAAGCCATGGTAACCCGTATTCAGATGATGTATGAGATGGGGGAAGAGGATTATCTGGCAGCCATGTTCGGTGCCGGAAGTTTCAGCGAGATGCTGAATCAGGCCGACTATCTGGAAGCTATCTATGCATATGACAGAAATATGCTCACGGAGTATGAGAATACCAGGGAGCAGGTGAAGCTGCTTTGGGATGAACTGGAAGCAGAAAAGGCACAGCTTGAGACGGAAAAGGCCTCTTTGGAGTCAGATAAAGCCAGTATGGAGGAGCAGAAGGAATATCTGGACGGACTGTTAGCCCGAAAGAAAGCAGAGTCTGAAAATTATGAAGCACAGATTGCCCGTGCGAAGCAGGAAGCCAATGCCCTGAAGACCAAGATCAAGCAGGAGCAGGCGGAACTGAAAAAATTGCAGGAGGCTGAACAGAGAAAAACTGCTGCAAACGGTACCTATACGGTCACTCCATCAGTTTCCTCTATCATAGATAACGCATCAGGCAGCGATCTGGGCAAGCAGATTGCCAGATACGGCTGTCAGTACATAGGGAATCCTTATGTATCGGGAGGCACCAGCCTGACAAACGGTGCTGACTGTTCAGGCTTTACCTATCGTATCTATGCGGACTTTGGGTATTCGATACCGCGTACCTCCTACCAGCAGAGAAGCGCCGGGACGGAGGTGGCGTATGAAAACGCCCAGCCCGGGGATCTGATTTGCTATGACGGTCATGTGGCACTCTACATAGGAGGCGGTTATATCGTCCACGCAAGCTCGGCCAAGACAGGCATCAAGGTGAGCAAGGCAACCTACCGTACTATTTTATCGGTAAGGAGAATTATCTGACAGAGAAACGCATATGGATGTATGGCAGAGGGCTG
>JBJFCM010000161.1:0-8521 GCA_051888955.1 Lachnospiraceae bacterium
ACTGAACATTCCCCCCAACATACCGCTTCCGGCACACATGACCAAAACCGTAAAAAAATTTGCTGCAACATCTTTAAAAGAATGATTCACCAGCAGCGAAAGGATCACCAGCACCAGAAAATACATACCTCCCATGAAAAGCCCCCACAGATATTTTCTGGTCTTTAGCTTTTTACCGGTTACGAACCCTGCAAAAAATGTTGCCCCTAAATAGATGGCAATAATTGCAAGCGATACGACTTTCTCCGGCAGACCGAACCGATAGACCAACAGCGCCAACAGCAATAGCAATCCACCGGTCAGTATGTAAGCAAACAAAAGACATTTCATTAAAAATACTCCCTTTTCCATAATCTCCTCCCTTTTTACTTAACTATGGCTGAACTGTTACTAAAGTGTATGTTTCAGCATCCCATAACTTGACAATATGCTGATACTTATTGTAATATTGCCTATGACTATAGTTTTTATTAAATTACAAAGGAGTGGTTTTTTTTGGATACCTCTGGTGTCATACAACTGATAATTCTTGTTTTTCTGATTTTTTTATCCGGTTTCTTTTCCTCTGCGGAAACAGCGCTTACCACGGTCAACCGGGTCAAGCTGCGCACTCTTGAAGAGGAAGGCAACAAGCGTGCACATATAGTAAACATGATATTGGAGCGTTACAGCAAAATGCTGACTGCTATTCTGATTGGTAACAACATTATCAATCTGAGCGCTTCCTCGCTTGCCACCACGCTGGTAATCCGTATTTGGGGAAATGCGTATGTGGGTATTGCAACCGGAATTCTTACCTTTGTCATTCTTCTCGCTGGTGAAATCGTTCCTAAGACCTGGGCCAGCATAAACTCCGAGAAAATTTCCCTTGCTTATTCACGCATTATATATTACATGATTAAAATACTGACTCCCATTATCTTTATCGTGGATGTCTTTACTAACGGTATTCTCAGGCTGATGCATATCGACCCCAATCAAAAGAATGATACCATTACAGAGAATGAACTGAAGACTTATGTGGATGTCAGCCATGAGGATGGAGAAATCGAAACAGAGGAACGGGAACTGATTTACAATGTATTTGAATTTTCCGATACCTGTGCCAAGGACATCATGATTCCCCGTGTCAATATGGTAACAATCAGCTCCGACGGTACCTGTGAAGAACTGCTTGCCATTTTTAAAGAATCCATGTATACCCGCATTCCTGTTTACCAGGAGGATAAGGACTGCATGCTCGGCTTTATCAACATCAAGGACTTTTTCCTTGCAAGAAGTGCCGCCGATGACAACTGCTCTTCCGATTTTTCCCTGGAATCTCTTATCCGTGAGGCCTACTACACTTACGAATACAAAAAGACAGCGGACCTGCTCTTAGAGATGCGGGAAAAATCCATGAATGTAGCCTTTGTCCTGAACGAATACGGCTCCACAGTAGGTATGATCACTTTGGAGGATCTGTTAGAGGAACTTGTGGGTGAAATCCGCGATGAATACGACGAGGATGAAAAAGAACTGATACAAAAAATGGATGACAATACCTACCTGATTGAAGGCAGCATGAATCTTTCAGACATCAATGATGCCATCGGAACCGAACTGGATTCTGAGGACTATGACTCCATCGGCGGCATCATTATCGGTCAGTTAGACCGCCTGCCTGAGGATGAAGAAGCTGTTACCTTAGAGGACGGCACTACCCTGCAGGTAAAAGGCATCGACCAGAACCGTATCTCCCATGTACTGCTGACACTGCCGGAAAAGAAAACTGAAGAAAATATTTCCGGAACGGACACCAAAGAAGAAAACCATAAAGATAGCGAAATCAAAACAGAACCTGACATTGTGTAGCGCAATGCCAGGTTCTCCTTTATTGTTCCTCTTTCTCAAATAATACCGTAATCTCTGTTCCCTTTCCCACTTCACTCTCCACACTGATTTTCGCATGCAGCTTGGCAATAATATGCTTTACGATAGCGAGCCCAAGGCCGGTCCCCCCGGTGGATTTGGAGCGGCTTTTATCCACACGGTAAAAGCGTTCAAAAATTCGTTCCTGGGATTCCTTCGGAATACCGATGCCGGTATCGATGATCTTAAGTTCCGCCTGCTCTCCCAAATCCTTTATGCTGACAGTCACGCTGCCATCTTCATTATTATAGCGGATAGCATTGTCACACAGGTTATAGAGCAGTTCATCCACCATCTGTTTATTCGCCCATATGAAACAGTCTGCTCCTGTAAGAATAAGCTTCACATGATGCTTTTCTGCAGAAAATTGCAGCATATCCATACAGGTACGGGCCTGCAGATACAGATTCACTTTTTCAAATACAATCTCCTGCTCCGTCCCATCCAGCTCAGAAAGCCGGATAATATCGTTAATCAGTGTCAACAGCCTGTTGGAATTCTTATGGATGCCCTTTGCGAACCGAAGCACATCCTCATCCGATGCCATACCGGTTTCAATCAGTTCCGCGTAGCCGGAAATGGAGGTCAGGGGAGTCTTCAGTTCATGGGATACATTGGCAGTGAACTCCTGCCGTATCAGGGAGCTTTTCACAATATCCTCGTGCTGCTCCTGTATCATGGTAATAAACGGCTGCAATTCTTCATAGGCAGCTATCTCCCCGGTATTACCAAGGTTTTCTGCAAGCTGCTCAATGGGTGCAACCAGCCTTCTTGTCAGGAAATGGGATGCCACAAGGCAGATTACCAGCAAAAGCACCACCATAACGCCGATAAAAGGCAGCGCATTATAAAAAATACTCCATATGCTCCTTGCTTCTCTTGCTATTCTGAGCACACTGCCATCCTGCAATAACCTTGCATAATAATAGGTACTCTTTCCCATGGTAGCCGAACGTCGTACCGCAATGCCTTCTCCCTGGTTTACTGCCTCAAGCACCTCAGGTCTGGTACCATGGTTATCCATGGTCAGATTATCAGCTTCATTGTCATACTGTACCGTTCCGTCTGCATTTATGATGGTTACCCGCACATGATCGCTCTGCGGATCATAGGCGTTTTCCTGCAAATCATCCAATAGATGAGAATCTACCAACAGATTACTATACGTCCTTAAATCCTCTATAATCTGCTCCTGATACAGTTCATAGAACACGATACTTGTCAATATCATTGTGGCAAAAATGGCCACTGTTGCAATGGCCATTAACTGTAAATTTATTTTCTTTTTCATATTCTTCTATGCCTCGGTGTCAGACATGATATAACCCACATTACGAACCGTCTTTATCATACTGCCTGCCTCTTTCAGCTTCTGTCTGAGCGTCTTGATGTGCATATCCAGTGTCCGGGATTCGCCTTCGAAATCTGTCCCCCACACTCTCTCCAGTATTACCTCCCTGGTCGTCACAATGCCTGCATTGGTCATGAGAAGCTTTAACAGTTCATATTCCTTGTAGGTCAGTTCACAGGGCTCTCCGTCCACCGTCACCGCATGCCGCTCTCTGTCTAAGGATACATTTCCCAGCTTCATAACCCGCTCTTCATTTTCCTTTGCATTGCTTCTTCGCAGCAATGCCTTTACACGGGAAATCAATTCCATAACGCCAAAAGGCTTCGTCATATAGTCATCTGCACCGATATCCAGTCCCTTGACCTTATCCAGCTCCGTTGTCTTTGCTGTCACCATAATGACGGGAATCTGCTTTGTTTCAACCCTGCTGCGCAGCTTCTGTACTATGTCCAGACCATCTTCGTCCGGCAGCATCACATCCAAAAGCACCAGCTCAGGTATCTTCTCTGCCAGTCTTGCATAAAAATCTCTGGCACATTCAAAATCTTCTACCTGATATCCCACATTTTTCAAGGCAAAAGCCTCGATTTCACGAATATTCCGGTCATCCTCAACTACATAAATCGTCGGCATAGCAATTCTCCCTTTCCGCGGCTACGGCAAAAGGTATTTTTCCCTGTACGCCAGAACCTTGCCCTTAAATTCCATATTGTCCTCTTCCTTCAAGGTATCCAGATATTCATGGGTCTCAAAGCTGTCTTCACTAACCTGCAGAAGACATACCGCAATATTGGAACAGTGGTCCGCCACCCTTTCATAATTGGTCGTAATATCTGACAGTACAAAGCCCAGTTCAATCGTGCATTTACCCTTACGCAGCCTCTTTACATGTCTCTTCTTGATTTCTATATTCAATTGATCGATAACTTCCTCAAGCGGTTCTACCAGCTCCGCTTTATTCAAATCGTCTTTTTCAAAAGCGCTGATGGCAATCTCCAAAATCTCACTGATAGCATTGGAAAAAACTGTCACCTCTTCCGTTGCTTTATCAGAAAATGCCAGTTTCTTATCATTCATC
This sequence comes from Lachnospiraceae bacterium, assembly GCA_051888955.1. Taxonomy (GTDB): domain Bacteria; phylum Bacillota; class Clostridia; order Lachnospirales; family Lachnospiraceae; genus Acetatifactor. The sequence continues at coordinate 4,341 of JBJFCM010000161.1, forward strand.
TCATCTGCAGCTTCCTTGATATTCAGCGCATGATCGGAAATTCTTTCAAAATCCCCGATGCAATGAAGCAGCACGGACAAAGTATGGCTTTCCTTTTCTGACAGGTTCCTGCTGCTTAACTTCACCAGATAGGTACCCAGTTCATCCTCGAACCGGTCCACCTGATTTTCCAGCTTTTCAACCTCTGAAGCTTTTTCCGCATCATATCCCTGCAATAACCCCATTGCGATATTAATGGAACGCTGTGCATAGCGCGCCATAGTGACTGCTACATGCTTGCTGCGCTCAATGGCAAGTCCGGGCGTATCCAGGAAGCGGGCATCCAGTGTACGAAGTTCGATTTCCTCCGGAGAAAGCTCCTCTGCCTTCGCCCTGTCGGGAACTGTAAGGTAAACCAGCTTTACTAACAATTTTGAGAACGGCAGTAAAATGATACAAGCCGCTATATTAAACGCCGAATGCACGACTGCCACTCCCAATGCCGAAATGGACTGCTCCATAAAAGGGAAATGCACAAAAGCGTTAATGGAATAAAACACCGCCATGAACAGGGATGTCTTTAAAATATTATAATACAAGTGAAGCAGTGCTGCTCTCTTGGCATCCTTGCTCGCACCCACGCTGGAAATCATCGCCGTGATACAGGTGCCGATATTCTGTCCCATAATAACAGGAATCGCAGTGGCATAACTTACAGAACCGGTTTTACACAGTGCCTGCAAGATACCCACGGAAGCAGAGGAACTCTGGATAACAGCCGTCAGAATCAGTCCGGCCAGCATGCCCAGGATGGGATTGGAAAACATCGTCAGAATCTTTGTAAATTCCGGCACATCCGCAAGCGGTTTGACCGCATTGCTCATGGTATCCATACCAATCATCAGAATAGCAAATCCCGCCATGATGGTGCCGATATCCTTTTGTTTATCTTTTTTCGAAAAAGATATCAAGCTGACGCCGATGATAGCCAGTATCGGAGAGAAGGAAGAAGGCTTTAACAGCTGGATAAAGAAGCTGCTGCTCTCAATGCCCGAAAGGCTTAAAAGCCAAGCTGTAATCGTGGTTCCCACATTGGCACCGATAATGACATTGACTGCCTGCTCCAGTTTCATAATCCCGGAGTTTACAAATCCTACTACCATGACTGTCGTTGCTGAGGAAGACTGAATAATCGCCGTTACCCCTGCACCCACCAGAACCGCCTTCACGGGGGTACTGGTCAGTTTCTCCAAAATGCTCTCCAGCCTGCCGCCCGATGCCTTTGACAAACCATCGCCCATCAAATGCATGCCGTACAAGAACAGGGCAAGCCCACCTATCATGGTCAGTACGCTAAAAAAATCCATAGTTTTATCCTCACTTGTTTACATACTGAATTTTACCTACAATTGACATTCTACTACAGATAAGTAAAAAATAGCAATGTTATAAGTAAAATTTATGTAAAATTTGAGGATATTCTGTCTATAGCAGTCGGATATCGTCAATATTTCCTGTTTCCTGGAAAGTAGCCCATTCGCTGATATTTGTTGCATGATCTCCGATTTTTTCAAGATATTTTGCAATCATGAGCGCATCAACACAGTCGTCCGGGTTCTTTTTCCCTTCTTTCAGATCCTCTATGATATCTTCCTTTACCTGATTGAAATAGTCATCAATTACATCATCAAAGGCAATAACATCCTTTGCATCCTCCATATTTCTGTCCACAAAGGCTTCTATGGATTCACATACAATCTTCTTTGTCGCATTAACCATTTCCGGCAGACTTTCAGAAAATTCAGCGAGCACCGGCATTCCCATCCGTATGAACAGCTCCGCCATATCCGACACCTGATCTCCCACACGCTCAATATCCGTTACTACCTTAAGCGCTGCTGAAACCATACGGAGATCTCTGGCAACCGGCTGCTGTCTGGTAAGCAGAGTCAGGCATTTTGCTTCGATGCTTCTCTGCATATCATTGATTTGCCTGTCGTTCTGTACAATCATTTCCAAGCCTTCCCGATCCTTTTTTGCCAGGGCAATAAACAGCTTGTTGTAGACCAGTTCAATCCTCTCTCCCATATCGCTGACATTATTCTTTAAATCTTCAAGTTCCTGTTCAAATAAAAGTCTTGGTGACATCTTCTTTCCCTCTTTCTTTTTACAACAATATAGTATCAGCCAAATCGGCCGGTAATATAATCTTCTGTTCTTTTATCCTTCGGTCTGGTGAAAATATTCGTCGTGGAATCCATCTCTATCACTTCGCCTACCAGGAAAAATGCAGTATCGTCGGATACACGTGCTGCCTGCTGCATGTTATGGGTGACAACCACAACCGTATATTTCTTTTTCAGTTCTTCCATCAGTTCCTCGATTTTCAGGGTGGAAATCGGGTCCAGGGCCGAGGTAGGCTCATCCATTAACAGGACTTCCGGCTCTACTGCCAGCGCTCTTGCGATACAGAGCCTCTGCTGCTGGCCACCGGAAAGCCCCAGCGCCGATTTTTTCAGTCTGTCCTTTACCTCATCGAAAATCGCTGCCCCCTTTAGGGAATTTTCTACGATTTCATCCAGCTTTGCCTTATTTTTGATGCCGTGGATACGGGGACCGTAAGCAATATTGTCATAAATACTCATAGGAAACGGATTAGGCTGCTGGAATACCATGCCTACCTTTTTTCGAAGCAGCGTGGTATCCACCTTCGGATCGTAGATATCCTCCCCATCCAACAGGATGGTACCGTCCACTCTGGCACAATCCACCAAATCATTCATACGATTTAAACATTTTAGAAATGTAGATTTACCACATCCGGAAGGCCCGATAAATGCAGTTACCGCATTTTCCCGAATTTCCATATTTACATCCTTCAGTGCATGATTATCTCCATAGTGCAGATTCAAATGCTTCACGCTGATTTTACTCTCTGCCATATTCTTATCTCCTTATCTTCTATCAACGAGCTTTTTTGTGAACATCAAATTTGCCGGCAATGAATTTTGCCAGGAAATTGATTAATAAAACAATAATGATCAGTACACAGGCAATGCCAAAGGCAGTATCATATTTACCGTTCTGCATCTGTAAATACAATTCGATAGTCAATGTACCGCTGGATTCCGTAAACTTCCGGAAGAAACCTGCCAGTCCCGCTTTCGGAAGCGTCCTGCCGCTGCCGGCAGTAAACAAAAGGGCGGCCGATTCGCCTACGATACGTCCGATAGCCAGAATAATGCCGGTAAGGATGCCGGGCATTGCCGAAGGCAGCAACACCGTTCTGATCATATACCACTTGGTAGCTCCCATTCCCAATGCACCGCTTCTGTAGCTGTCAGGTACGGTCTTTAATGCTTCCTGGGTATTTCTGGTAATTAACGGTAAAATCATGATTGTCAGGGTAAAGGAACCGGTCAGGATGGAATAGCCAAGTCCCAGTGTATTGCCGAAAAACACCATACCGAACAGACCAAATATAATGGACGGAATACCTGAAAGCGTTTCCGTAGTAAATTCAATGGCTGAAACCAGTTTGCCGGGCTTTGCATACTCATTCAGATAGATAGCTGAGCCCACACCGATAGGTGTTGCGATAAGCAGGGTCAGGCAGATGATATACAGGGTGTTCACAATATTCCCCAGGATACCCACCGTGCCCTTTCTGGCACTGGTAACGGTGGTAAGGAAGCTCCACGTCACAGTATGAAACCCCTTTGCAAATACATAAAGGATGATTCCCAGCAAAAGTGCCACTGCAAAACCGGCAGAGAGATAAATTAATCCCAGCAGTATCATGTCACCTGCCCTGGTTTTCTTTTTCGTAAGGGTATTCATGACTCCTCCACCTCCTTACTCTTTAAGAGTTTCGTCATCGTGATATTGATGATCATGATAAAGGCGAACAGTACAAGACCGATGGTAAAGAGTACCTTTCTGTGAGTACCCGACGCATAACCCATTTCAGCAACAATACCGGTAGTTAAAAATCTTACCGAATTAAATGGCAACGGAGCATTGACGCTGCTTCCGGATACCAGAGTGATTGCCATCGCCTCACCGATTGCACGGCCCACTCCTAAAATCACTGCAGAAATAATACCTGATTTTGCCGCAGGAACCATTACCTTAAAGATTGTCTGGATATGGGATGCTCCCAAGGCTAAGGACGCTGATTTCATATGTCCCGGTACCGCCCG
>JBJFCM010000162.1:0-20701 GCA_051888955.1 Lachnospiraceae bacterium
ATCTGCGGATACAATTTCACCCTGTCCTCTTCATCCGAAGAACCGTCCAGATACGCCAGCAGTCGCCTGTAACCTGTTACAGCTTCCTCTACGCAGCCCTGCTCCTCCAGAAGCCTTTCGTGCATCATGGCCAGCACAAATTCTGTCAGGGTCAGTTTTTCCCCTACTATCTCTTCCATGGCGGTTCCTTCCATGGTAATGTGCCATGCTTCCTGCAGTTTTTCCTGCATAATAGCTCTGTCGCCGTTATTTTTCCAGGAAAGCACCACCTCAAAAAGTAACAGAAGCTGACGATGCAGCTTGCTTTTCCCCATAGTCAATTTCCGGTAGCTTTCCATCAAAGGCAGCGCATCTTTTTCCACACCGCTTTCTACTGCCGCTATCAGTTTTTCCCGGAGCACCAGCCAGTCCTGCTCCTCCGGATTGATCATATACACGAATTTATCAGCGGAAACACCGGCCCTCTGTAACAAAGCATCTGCCAGTATTTTTTCACAGGCCCGTTCCCCGCTTTCCACCCTCTGTAAAAAGGTGCGGGAACAAAGCCCCCTACATAGCTCATCCACTGTCATACCGGCACGGCTTCTTTCGTAGCTGATCATTTTTCCTACCTGGTTCCTGTTTTTCATTGCTTCATCCCCTATTCGTTTTTCGACTAAGGCATGCCTTCTAGGCAAAACAACCCGCTTTTTCTCACTCGGGTATAAAGCTGTCAAATATAAAGATATCAAAATCCGGCTTTCTCGCCGCCAGCTCTTCCTTTGTCTTTATGGTCCACGCCGCTGCCAGGGCACCATACAGATAGCGGCACAACTGCCTGGATAGATCCTTGTATTGATGGTGATTATAGGCAATGAAATCCGGCTTCGTCAGAAAATTGAACAACAGATGATGCAGTGCAAAATAAAGCAGCTTTGAAAATTCGTGTTCACCTGCTTTGATAAAATTATCAGAAAGCTGTCCCCTCATAATTTCCTTCCGGTTCTTTTTATACCACAAAAGCCCCAGCGGATTAAAGGATTCGATGCAGTATACTCCTTTGTACTCCTGCAAAAGCTTGTCCGCTACGGGACAGACCTCCGTGAGTCCGCCCGGAATCTTGTATTCGATAATAAGGGGTACGCGGCCGTCCACCAGTTTGAGAAAGTCTGCAAATTTAGGGATTTTTTCCCGGGACTTACAGAGGGAAAACTGCTGTAGTTCTTCAAAGGTATAATCCGATACCTTCCCCTCCACACCACACACTCTTTTCAGAGTGAAATCGTGGAATACCACCGGTATCTTATCCTTCGAAAGCTGCACATCCAGTTCAATACCAAAACCTGCATCCACCGCTTTTTGAAACGCTGCCATAGAGTTTTCCGGCGCATCTGAGGCATTGTCATGCAACCCTCTGTGGGCATACAGGACCCCCATAAAGGGTGTCCTGTCCGGCCGGTGCGTCATCCTCGGCATTATCATAACCAAATACAAAATTACAACTGCAATTATCAAACCTACTGCTACAATCAAAGCTGTCTTCATGTCACATACCTTCTTGTCTTTTTTTCCATTCTTTTGTATAAAAACATACATTATTCTTCCACGTCAAAATTCTCCAACAGGCTCGCCTTCTTTTCCGGCTTCACATCCCCGTGTCTGACCTGCGTCATGGTAAGGAATGCCAGCAGGGAGAATACCACTGCATAAGGGAACAGCGTGTTATAAGATACATTCTCCAGTAAAAAGCCAGACAAAATCGGTGTCATGATCTGCGCTGCCATGGAAAATGTATAATAGGTACCGGTGAATTTTCCGATATCTGCACCTTCGCTCATGGCTACAATCATGGGATAGGAATTCACGTTGATGGAGGCCCATGCCACACCAATCAGGGCAAATGCCACATTGATGATGGGGGTATATTCCCTTACAAAGATGGCACAGAAATAACATGCAGCCATCAGCACCACACCGCCCATGATGGTCTTTTTTCGGCCAAAGCGGCTGGATATGTGTCCTATAGGAATATAGCTTATGATAGCTGCCACTGTCGCTACCATCAGGCAGTCCGCAAAGCCGCCTCCCTCTAACTTCCACACCACCTCCGTATATCTGGAAAAGGCAGTCGTCACTGCATTATAGGCTGTAAACCACAGGAAAATAGAAGCCAGCATAAAGTACATGCTGCGCTTTACCTCAGGCGCCAGCACGGTCGCTTTCTTTCCGTTGCCTTTTTCCTGGTCAGCATTTCCGTTATCTTCCTGCACCGTTTCTGCATTGCCTGCTCCTGCTTTTTTCTCTTCCGCTGCCCAGGCTGCTTCTTCCTCTGCCACCTTAGCCGCCAGCTTCTTTTCTCTGATAGTCAGCACCAGCACCACTACTGCCACCACCATGATTGCCGCCACACTGATGAAAAGCGGCTCATAGTCCGGACGGCTGCCCTTTCCCACCAGGAGCTTTATCATAATCAAAGAATAGACGCCGCCCACGGCACCCAAAAGATTGATGACCGCATTGGCCTTGCTCCGCAGTCTGTTAGGGGTCAGATCCGGCATCAGTGCTACTGCAGGAGACCGATAAAGTCCCATGGAAATCAATGCACCGAACAGTGCTCCGATAAACAGGGGCAGATTTTCTGCCTTGTCAGCCACCGGTAAAAGCAGTAAAAACGTAACTGCCAGCACGGTTCCCACAATAATAAAAGGCGTTCTCTTGCCAAGCTTTGTGTCCACTTTATCGGAGATGGTGCCGAATATCGGCAAAAGAAAGATCGCCAGTACGTTGTCAAGTGCCATCACGACACCTGTAATGGTCTCTCCCAGCCCAAAAGTATTTTTTAACATCAGTGGAATGATGTTATCATATACCTGCCAGAAGCTGCAGATGGACATAAATGCCAGTCCGATTAAAAAGGTGCGTCCATAATTTAGTTTTTTATTCATACCAACCTGCTCCCTCTGCGCATTCCTGCGCACATAAAAATTTCCATGCAGAACCCTGCATAGCCACATCAATTACATTTTAGCATCCGGTCTGCATAAAAACAATGCAGGTATCACACATTTTTTACCTTAAAATGTAAAGAATAGGTTGAAAATTCCTTGGTTTCATGTAAAAATAGGTAACGGTAGCCAACAATATATGCTGTTACGCAAAAAGAAAGGTTTTTAAAATGATTAGTGCAAACAATGTAACATACAGAGTAGGAAAAAAAGCATTATTTGAAGATGTCAATATTAAGTTTACGGAAGGCAACTGTTATGGTCTGATTGGTGCCAACGGTGCCGGCAAGTCCACCTTCCTAAAAATTCTTTCCGGCCAGCTGGAAACGACGAACGGTGAGATTTTCATCACTCCCGGTCAGCGTCTCTCCGTACTGGAGCAGGATCATTTCAAATATGACGATTATACGGTACTGGACCTGGTCATCATGGGCAATGAGCGTCTGTATCAGATTATGAAGGAAAAGGATGCCATTTATGCCAAAGAGGATTTCACCGATGAGGACGGCATCCGCGCCAGCGAACTGGAAGCAGAGTTTGCAGAAATGGACGGCTGGGAAGCCGAATCCAATGCAGCTTCCCTGTTAAACGGTCTGGGCATCGACACTTCCCTGCATTACTCCCAGATGAAGGATTTGAACGGTAATGAAAAGGTGAAGATTCTCCTTGCCAAAGCACTTTTCGGCAACCCCGACATCCTGCTTTTGGACGAGCCTACCAACCATTTGGACCTGGATGCCATCGCATGGCTGGAGGACTTCCTCATTGACTTTGAAAATACGGTTATCGTGGTTTCCCATGACCGTTATTTCCTGAATAAGGTTTGTACACAGATTGCCGACATCGACTACGGCAAGATTCAGCTCTATGCCGGCAACTACGATTTCTGGTATGAGTCCAGCCAGCTCCTCATCAAGCAGATGAAGGAAGCCAACAAAAAGAAGGAAGAAAAGATCAAGGAATTGCAGGAATTCATTTCCCGTTTCTCCGCCAATGCTTCCAAATCCAAACAGGCTACTGCCAGAAAGCGTGCACTGGAAAAAATTGAACTGGATGAGATTCGTCCATCCAGCCGAAAATATCCTTATATCGATTTCCGTCCCGACAGAGAAATCGGCAACGAAGTGCTTACCGTTGAGCATCTTTCCAAGACGGTGAACGGTGTAAAGGTACTCAATGATATCTCCTTTATCGTGGGACATGACGACAAGATTGCTTTTGTAGGTGGCAACGAGTTGGCTAAGACCACCCTCTTCCAGATACTTGCCGGAGAACTGGAGCCGGACGAAGGCAGCTACAAATGGGGGGTAACCACCTCTCAGGCGTATTTCCCCAAGGACAATACGGCAGAATTCGACAACGACCTGACTATTGCAGACTGGCTGACCGGCTATTCGCCTGTAAAGGACGTTACCTATGTCCGCGGCTTCCTTGGACGTATGCTTTTTGCCGGTGAAGACGGAGTCAAGAAGGTGCGCATCCTTTCCGGTGGGGAAAAGGTACGCTGTCTGCTCTCCAAGATGATGATCAGCGGTGCTAACTGCCTGATACTGGATGAGCCTACCAACCATCTGGATATGGAATCCATCACCGCACTGAACAACGGTCTGATTAAATTCGGCGGTGTAGAATTGTTTGCCTGCCATGACCACCAGTTCGTACAGACCACGGCCAACCGCATCATGGAGATTTTGCCGGACGGTTCCTTAATCGACAAGATTACTACTTACGACGAATATCTCGCCAGCGATGAGATGGCAAGAAAACGTACGGTTTATACGAAAAACGCTGATGATGAAGACTAAAAGGCAGAATGAATATATGATAGATTTACATGTGCACTCCAACTGTTCAGACGGCTCCTTTACTCCTAAGGAGCTGGTAGAATATGCCCTGACCCACGGCATCAGTGCTTTTGCTCTCACGGACCACGATACAGTGGCCGGTCTGGATGAGGCGATTTCCTATGCCGCTGCCCTTTCCGGCAAAATAAGTGAGAAAAATCCGGAAGGTAATCTGTTAAAGGTTATCCCCGGCATTGAGTTTTCTACCGAATATGAAGGCCGCGATATTCATATCGTGGGATTATTCATTGATTACAAGAGTGAGATTTTTGAGAACCACATCACCTCTTTTGTGGCCTCCAGGAACGCCCGCAATGAAAAGATGTGCGGTCTGCTAAGAGAACATGGCATTGATATTACCTATGAAAAACTACAGGAAAGCTTTCCCGATGCCGTCATCACCAGAGCACACTATGGCCGTTTTCTTTTGGAAAACGGGTATGTAAAGAGCATACCAGAAGCCTTCGACCGCTATGTAGGGGACCATGCCTCCTGCTTCGTTCCCCGGGAAAAGGTAACGCCTGCCCAGGCAGTTCAGCTCATTCGCGCCGTAGGCGGCATTCCTGTCCTGGCGCACCCTACCCTCTACCATATGAGCACTCCTCGTCTGGAGCGTCTGGTAGGCGAGTTAAAGGAAGCAGGACTGTTGGCTATAGAAGGCATCTATTCCACCTATTCCGTTTCAGAGACAAGGGAAATGCAGGCTATCGCCAAAAAATACGGTCTGCGCATCAGCGGTGGCTCCGACTTCCACGGAACAAATAAGCCCGGCCTTCATTTCGGCACGGGCTATGGAAAGCTCTATATTCACGAAGATGTGTTAGAAAAACTGACGGAAGGGCTGGCGCTGACCCCTTAGGCGGCAATCACCCTTCCACAATCAGGTATCTGCCATCGCCGATATCAAATACTTCTGATGCCTCCAGTATCTCCTCTTCATCAGCACCTTCCATATCGATACCTTCTTCTTCGAAGTACTCAATAACCTCATCTACAGAATCTACGACAACTGCCATGCATTCTTCCAGAAATGCCTCTGCTTCGTCCATACTGGATGCTACATCCTCCGGGAAAAGCTGGGACTGATTTTCTAAAAAACAGGTTAATACAGCGTCATCAAACTCATGCATAATACAATCCTCCTGGTTTCATTAACTGTTTTTATGCATACATAATATGCGCTCTACTGCAAATAGTCAAGTAGTTGTAATGGATTTTCTATAATTGCATCCGCATGATTCGCTAATAATTCATTTTTTTCTCGAAAGCCCCACAATGCACCCACAGTAAAAGCGCCTGCAGCCTTCCCTGTCTGCATATCGGTTCCGGTATCTCCAAGGTACAGAAGGTCCGCCGGAGCAAGCTGCAGCTTCTCCAAAATGCGGAAAACGCCCTCCGGACTTGGCTTTCTTTTCAAGCCCTCCATCTGTCCCTGTACCACATCAAAATAGCCTTCCCCAAATACATCTGCTATCACGTTTAGCGTTCTTGCATGAGGCTTGTTGGAAAGCACCGCAATCCGTACCCCTTTCTCCTTTAAAGCTGCCAACAGCTCTCTTATGCCGGCATAAGGAGCCACATGGTACATACAGTATTCCTCAAAAATCTTCTGATATTCCGCATAAGCTTTTTCAAAATAAGCATGTTCCTTGTCGCCGCCTGCTTCCAGGCATCGTTCAATCAGAACGGCAGCACCTTCGCCTACAAAATATTTATACTGTTCCTTGGTATACGGGCCAAACCCAAACTTTCCTACCGCCAAATCTGCGCTGATTTTAATAGAATCAATGGTATCGGTCAGCGTACCGTCCAAGTCAAAAATAACTGCTTTTTTCATTCGCCCAGGCACTCCTTCAGCTCCTGATAGAGCCTGCCTACCGGCAGACCTACCACATTGTTATAGTCTCCCCGGATTCCCCTTATATAGGCCGCACACTGTCCCTGGATACCGTAAGCTCCTGCTTTATCCAAAGGATCCTTCGTTGCCACATAGCGCTCAATTTCTTCCCTGCTCATAGGATAAAAATCGACTTCTGTTTTTTCAAAAAAGGTGTGTACTCTCTCTTCCCCTTTATACTTATAACAGAAAGTAACGCCTGTGTAAACCTCATGTGTATGGCCGGACAACTGGGACAGCATCGCACAGGCCTCTGCCTCATCCTTCGGCTTGCCCAATATCCTGCCGTCAAAGGCTACAATCGTGTCTGCACCGATGACGACAGTTTCCTGTTCCTTTTCCTGCCCGGCTGAAGGCGCGGAAATCTCGTCGCTCTTCATCCGCTTCCACACATCCTCAGCCTTCTGTCTGGACAGTTCACAGACCACTTCAGAGGGCACCGTACTGCTTATCTTTTCCTCACAGGTGCTTTTACATACACTAAAAGACATTCCAATCTGTTGTAACAGCTCACTTCTCCTGGGAGAAGCGCTGGCCAGTATGAATTTATTCATGATGCGTCTCCGGAATGAAAACTCTGTCATTTCCCTCTTCCTTGCTCTCTGCCGCCATCTGAATGGCCTCTTTGCAGAACGCCTCCTGGGAATTGTAGCTTTCCTTTCCTCTCCTGTCTACTTTTTCATAGCTGCCGTCCGGCTGTAACAAATGGGCTTTGACCGTATCACGAAGCTGACTCTGCAGAATATGCAGAAGCTTCTCCTTCAGTTCTTCCTTTTCTACCGGGAACAATATCTCTACACGGCGCTCCAGATTTCTCGGCATCCAGTCCGCACTGGCGCAGAAGATTTCCGGATTGCCTGCATTTTCAAAATAAAAGATTCTGCTGTGCTCCAGGAAATTGCCTACGATTGAGCGCACGGAAATATTCTCACTGACTCCCGGAATGCCTACCTTCAGACAGCAGATGCCCCGCACAATCAGTTCAATCTTTACTCCTGCAGCACTGGCCTCATAAAGCGCCGCAATCACGTCCGCATCACAGAGAGAGTTCATTTTGGCAATAATATGTGCATTTTTTCCGGAAAGCGCTGCATCCCTTTCCCGGTTAATCAGGTATAAAAATTTATCCTTCAACCAGAGAGGTGCCAACGCCAGCTTGTTCCAGTGCAGTGGCTCTGAATAACCGGAAAGCATGTTAAATACTGCTGTCGCATCCTCCCCGATAGCCTCTGAGCAGGTCAGAAGACCTACATCCGTATACAGCTTTGCCGTAGCATCATTGTAGTTACCTGTTCCCAAATGCACGTATCTCCTGATGCCGTCCTCTTCTCTTCTGACTACCAAAGTAATCTTACTGTGGGTCTTTAGACCAACCAGGCCATAGATAACATGGCAGCCTGCCTTTTCCAACATCCTTGCCCATACGATGTTATTCTCTTCATCAAATCGGGCTTTCAGCTCTACCAGCACGGACACCTGCTTGCCATTTTCTGCTGCCTGAGCCAACGCCGCTATAATGGGAGAATTACCGCTGACGCGATACAGCGTCTGCTTAATTGCCAGTACATTGGGGTCCTTAGCTGCCTGCCTGATAAAATCCACCACCGGTGTAAAGGTCTGATAGGGATGGTGCAGCAGGATATCTCCCCGCCTGATAGCAGCAAAAACATCTTCTCCTGCCGGGAGCTCGGGAACCGGCTGCGGAGTATATTTTTCTACCTTAAGGTCCTCAAATCCTTCTAATCCGTACATCTTCATCAAAAAGGTCAGATCCAAAGGACCGTCGATAGAATACACGGCCTCCGATCCCAGCGACAGTTCTTTTTTCAAGATTCTCAGCAGGCGCTTATCGATGCCTTCCTCTACCTCCAGGCGGATGGCTTCTCCCCACTGTCTCTTTTTCAACTGCTTTTCGATTTCCTTCAGCAAATCTGCTGCATCCTCTTCTTCTATTGTCAGATCGGCATTTCTCATGATACGGAAGGGATGCACGCAGACAATGTCATAGTTCAAAAACAGCTTCTGGATATTGCGTTCAATAATCTCCTCCAACAGAATAACCCGCCGCTCCCCTTTTTCGGAAGGAATTTCCACGATTCTGGGAAGAACGCTGGGTACCTGTACTGTTGCAAATTCCAGTTCTCCATCCCCTTCTTTTCCCTTCACAAGTGCGCCCAAATTCAGGGATTTATTCCGGATAAGGGGGAACGGTCTGGAAGAATCCACTGCCATCGGAGTCAACACCGGATAGACATTGTCTTCAAAATATTTATCTACAAACTTCTTTTCTTTTTCACTTAACTGTTCGTGCTTTTTCATCACATGCAGACCGTGCTGCTCTAACTGGGGAAGCAGTGAGCGGTTATAGGTGGAATACTGCAAGTTCACCAACTCATGAATCTGCTCATTCAGTCCTTTTAGCTGTTCCTCTGCCGTCAGTCCCGCAATATCACGTTTGGTATAGCCCGCATTCACCATATCCTTCAGGGAAGCTACGCGCACCATGAAGAATTCATCCAGATTGGATGACGTAATGCTAAGGAACTTCAGTCGTTCAAACAAAGGGATGTTTTTATCCCGCGCCTCTGATAATACTCTGTGGTCGAACAGGACCCAGCTCATTTCCCGGTTTGTATAGTATGCAGGATTTCTGTACTCTTTCTTTTTCTCTGCCATGTTTTTTTCCTTTCTATCTTTAGAATACTGTACACTACTGTTATCGTCGCCTGGCTGCATATATAAAACGGCTCCACGCTGTCGCTGACGTCGCCTTTTTTATATATGCTACCAGGCTTGGATACAGAGCAATATCCATAAATACAAGCACTACGTCCCATCCTCTATAACGTCCGCTTCTGCCTGATAACGGGACGCACGTTGAATACCTCTTCAAAGAACTGTGCCCGGTCATCAAAAAGTCCTTTTTCCAGTGTGATATCTTCCTTGGTATCCACTGTCAGTATCAACTCTCTCTCCTTGAGCGTTGCTTTGATGTTTTTGAATTTCTGCTTATGGCTTCTGTCCAGTCCGTTGGCAATCCGCAGGATGGCAGTAAGCTTTGCTACCGTCAGATAGGCTTCTCTATCCAGGGAAGATGCCCTGCTTATCTGCTCATAATAAACAAAGTCATCATGATTGAATTTGACTACATTGGCTACGATTTCTCTTTCTCTATGGGAGAGACCAATAATTTCCGTGGCCATGATAATCTGATAGGAGCACTCTCCCAGGTTTACCATACTGATGTATTTGCCACAATCGTGCAGGATTGCTGCAATCTGCAGGTACAGCCTTTCCCTCTTTCCCAGTCCGTGTAAGCGCTTGGTGCTGTCAAAAATCGTCATGGTCAGACTCTCCAGGGTCTCGGCACGCTTTCTGCTGCCCATATATCGCTTGCTGATATTGAGCGAACAATCTATGATATCCTTTTCAAAATCATGCTCACTGATTACCATTTTCTGCTGCTGTGCGTACTCATATGCAATACCGTCGCACAGGGTAACACCCGGTGCCCAGATAAGTTCAGCCCCTGTCATAGCAATGATTCTGTTAATCATCACTGCCGATATGAACATCAATTTGGCATTTTCCTCTGAAATGCCAAATTTTACCGCAATTTCACCCATACTTCTGTTCCGCAACAGCTCCATAAACTGCCCGTACTGCTCACCGGTAGCGTACCCGGTTTTGCCTACCTCTTCACGCTTTTCCTGTATCAACCCGGAAAGGTAGTCATCCACCAGTACTACATTGGCTATTTCCTTGTCCTTCAAATAAAATTTGCCCAGTACAGAAAGCTGTGCATCATCTATTTCTTCCAGCAAATCCTCCATCTGGGAGGGTCTGGCATTGATGTGATTCAGCCTCTCATGCAGACGTAAGACTCCCAGTTTCAAATTCTGGGTAGTGGTAAGCGTCCCTTTATCAAACAGGGATATCTGAATACTACCGCCACCAATGTCCACGATAACCGTTCCTTTTTCCAGTATGTGATCGAACTCTTCCCCCTTGGAAGCAATGGATTTATAATCCAGAAAACGCTGTTCGGAATTGCTTAGGACTTCCACTCTGACACCCGTTCTTTGGGCAATCTGCTCCAATACGATATCGGTGTTCTCCATTTCTCTGATGGCGCTTGTGCCGTATGCCTTATAAGCATCCACCTTGTATGCATTCATAATCTCCGCATATTCGCACAACACCCTGCACAGTTCATCCACCTTTTCTACCCTGAGTTTGCCTGTAGAATAGGTCTCTGTACCTAAGTCGATTCTATGCCTGATATGATCGATTTCCCGCATCTTATTCCTGCCGGAAAATTCAAAAATTTTCATGGAAAGCTCATAGGAGCCCACATCGATTGCTGCAAATGTTTTCATGTAAATCCTCTCCTTTCCAAGGAAAAACTGCTATTTTCCCAAAAGGTAATCTATAAATTGCTGCGCCGTCCTGCCGGAAAGACCGCCATGGGCAAGCTCCCATTTATTTGCTTCCAGCAGCAGCTCATTTTCTTCCATAGTAACACCATAGCGCTCTGCCAGGACCTTTACAATCTCCTGGAACTGCTTTTTATCCGGTGCACCAAAATAAATCGTGACACCGAATCTGGATACCAGTGACAGTTTTTCGGCCACCGTATCTCCCTTATGCAGATCGTCCTCCCTGTCCTCCTTGTCACTGAACTTCTCCCTGACAAGATGTCTCCTGTTGGAGGTTGCATAAATCAGTACATTGTCCGGTTTCTTCTCCAGTCCCCCTTCAATGACCGCTTTTAAATACTTATATTCGATTTCAAAGTCCTCAAAGCTCAGATCATCCATATAGATGATGAATTTATAATTTCTGTTCTTAATCTGGCTGATCACATCATTCAGATCCTGGAACTGATGCTTGTACACTTCAATAATGCGCAGTCCTCTGTCGTAATATTCATTGGCGATGCCCTTTATGCTGGAGGATTTGCCGGTTCCGGCATCCCCGTACAAAAGGCAGTTGTTGGCCTTTTTCCCTTTGACAAAGGCTTCCGTATTGTCCACCAGCTTCTTCTTTGCCAGCTCATAGCCGACCAGGTCAGAAAGCTTCACATGGGCAATATTCAAAATCGGTTCAATATGTGCACCATCCTCTTTATGTACAATGCGGAAGGACTTGTGCAGACCGAATTTGCCTACACCGTAATCCTTATAAAATTCCGTCAGGGTGGCTTTCATCTCCTCAGGTGTATGGTTCATCTTAAAACGGGCAGCCAGCTCACAGATGCGGGCACAAATACGGGTATTGTATACCTTACTCTCCTGGGAGCTCACCTGATAATCCATAATCATGCTAAATTCCGGTACACCCAAAGCTTCCATAACCGGCATAAAATCAAAGTCATAGAATTCCTTAAAAATAACGATATCATGCAGAGCAGCCTGATTGATGGTTCCTTCTATTTCTCCTCTGATCTCACAGGCTTTACTGTAGCTGTTTTCATTGTTGACCAAAAGATTCGCCAGATAACAATGCCAGAGATTGCCATGAAAGCCATGGGTACCGGCCAGTTCAATCAATCTGTGAATACAGTCATAAAAAAGTGCAGAAAGATCCTCCCTGTTATAATATTCATCCTTATAATGCTCCATGAGGAAGACCATATCATACAGCAATTCTCCATCCTCGAAGTTTTTATATACAATTAATTCCTGCTCTCTCATAACCTTCAATCTAACCTCTCATATGTAACCTTTCAAGTCATATTCAAAATATTTTACATTGTTTTACTTACTTTTTACCCATTTTCATATATTATCCGGTGACTCAATAATTTCCCAGCACCTTCATGCTGCGGGTCTCTTCCCGCAGTCCCCGCAGTGCGTTTTTCACTGCACTGTCAGCCAGATTGCCTTCAAAATCAATGAAAAACCGGTACTCCCAGTTCCTGTCCTCGATAGGGCGGCTCTCAATCTTTGTCATATTCAGATTGTTGTAGATGAAATGAGACAGCATATGGTAGAGGGAACCGCTTCTGTGAGGCACCTCAAAACAGATGCTGACCTTACCGGCATCCTTTTTAAATATCTTTTGGTTGGTAACGATGATGAACCGGGTGGAATTGGTATCCGACTGGTTGATTCCTTTTTCCAGAATATGCAGACCGTAGATGCCTGCCGCATGCTCTCCTGCAATGGCCGCCTGGGTCACATCTTTTTCTTCTGCCACCTTTCGGGCTGCAAAAGCATTGTTCTTCATACTGATCTGCTGCCAGTCATAATTCTGGAGATATCTCGCGCACTGCATCAGGGACTGAGGATGGGAATAAACCGTCCTGATATCCTCCTTCGACGCACCGGGCACAGCCATCAGACAATGCTCTATCTTGATAATCTGTTCTCCCACAATATAGTTTTCATATTCTACTAAAAGATCGTATATTTCATTGACGATACCTGCTGTGGAATTTTCGATAGGAAGCACAGCGAAATCCGCACTGCCCTCATCAATTGCACTCATGGCATCCCTGAAAGTATCCACATGGAAGCTGTTTACATTGCTGCCGAAAAACCGGAGCATGGCTGCCTGGGAATAGGAGCCTTCACTTCCCTGATACACCACTCTGGCATTTTCGGTATCCAGCTTATCCACACCGATAAAAGGCAGTTTGCCCATGCTGCCGTTCTCCGCAAGAAGCTGGTACTGCAGCTTACGGCTCATGGACATCAGCTGTTCAAACAACTCTTCCACCCCATGGCTGTTAAAATCATTGTGAACCAGGGATTTTACCTTTTCCAGCTTTTCCATTTCCCTCTGTCTGTCAAAAACCTTTTTCCCGGTTTCTATTTTATACTGCGCCACGCTCCCACAGACATCCATTCGCTGCTCGTATAAATCCACTATCTGCGCATCAATTTCATCTATTCTTTTTCTTAATTCCACTAAGTCCATCGGTCTCTCCTTCGTGATTTATTCATTCATTATCTTATACCAAAACCCACTTGATAGCAAGTATAATAGAAGTTATAATATACGCAAAAGCAATACTTCAGAAAGGATTTTTTCCTATGAAAAAGAAACTGAAAGCCATAATTGGAAGCATAATAGCCATATTAATCCTTGCCCTGCTTATCGTTTTTTCCATCCTGCAAAAGCGGGTAACGCCCATCCCTGACGGCACTGTAGGCAATACTGCCGGCAATGCCAACAACGGCGGCTATTTTTGTGAATATGACGGAGTTGTATATTTTTCCAATCCCTACGACAACGGTTCCCTCTATTCCATGTCTCCGGATGAGAGCAACATGAAAAAACTGATTTCTGCCAATGTTTCCCATATAAACGCAGGCGGCAGCTATCTTTTTTACTATCAGGAGGAGGCCTCCGGCTCGTCCGGGTTAGGCTATATACGCAGTTCCCACGGAATTTACCGTTCCCTTTTGAACGGGAAGAATATTACCTGCTTATCCAAGGATCTGCTCTTCAATATACAGCTCGTCGACAATTATCTGTATTACCTGTCCTCTGCTGATAAGGGTGCTGAATTCTATCAGCTTAAAATCGACAGCAGCGAAAAAGAGCTTCTTGCCAATACCGGTTGGAACTTTGCATGTGCCATGCCTGACGGCACTGTCTACTACAATGGCACGGAAAGCAATCACTATCTCTATCGCTATGATACAAAAAGCGGCACCTCAAATACGGTATGGAAGGGTAACCTCTGGTATCCGGTATATGACAATGGCTATATCTATTATCTGGATGTTGCTTCCGATTACAGGCTTTGCCGTTATTCCTTAAGCGGTGATGTGGTAGAAATCCTGACCCACGACCGGGTAGACTGCTTCAACCTGGCGGGTGGCTATATTTATTATCAGAAGAATTCTGCTTCCGAACCGGCCCTCATGCGCATGACACTGGACGGGCAAAATGTGGAGACCATAATGGAAGGGAACTATACCCATTTAAGTGCCACCTCCCGGTACGTTTATTTTTCGGCCTTCGGAAGCGATGTCCCGGTCTACCGTACCCCGGTCTCGGGTGCCATCCAGGTGAGCACCTTTAATGCTGCCCTGGAAGCAGCTACAGCAAATATGAAAAAATAGGGAGTACATTCGTCAAATAACCCGCTTCCTGCTCCATCTGCCTGTCTGATACCAGATAAAAGATATGAGGAAGTTGGCAGCCCATCCCATGGGAACTGCCCACCATACAGCCTGTACGCCGACCACCGGTGCAAAGAGATTGGCAAAGGACACACGTATTGCCAGATTTATCAGATTGGCTGCCATATAGACGTTTACATCTCCTGCGCCCCTTAATACACCGTCCGTGGTCGCTTTGGCCCCTATCAGTACAAAGAACCAGCTCACAAAGGTAAGATACCCGTTACCGGTGTCATAAGCGGACAAGCCGCCATCCCCTTTCAAGAACGCCTGTATGATATTTTCATGGAACAATTGCAAGACGACACAGATCACCACCGCAAACACTGCTATCATGGCCATTCCCGCATGATAGCCTTTTTTTACTCTGGAAGCATCTCCTGCCCCCAAATTCTGCGCCGTAAATGTGGATACCGCATTTCCTGTTGCAATCATGGGAACGATACAGATGGACTCAATCCGCATACCGGCAGAATAACCGGCCAGTACGGAAGAACCGAAACCATTTACTACCGACTGTACCAACAGCATGCCAATGCTGACAATGGACTGCTGTATAATGGAAGGTATGGCAATTTTGGTTCCCCGAACAAGCATGTCCACATCATAGAGCCTTACTCTTTCTTTTGTTCCATATCTCCTCAAAAGCCATAGCAGTATTCCAAAGGAAATCAAGGCAGAAAGGCCCTGGGCAATCACAGTGGCAATGGCTACTCCTGCCACTCCCATCCCCAAGCCTTTTACCATATAAAGATCCAGTCCCACATTCAGCACTGATGAAAAAATCAAAAGGAATAATGGAATTTTTGACTTCCCCAATGCATTAAACATGGCAGACAGAATATTATACATAAACAGAAAGGGCAACCCACAGAAATAAATTTCCAGATAGAGTACCGCATCTTCCAGAATATTCTCCGGCGTCTTCAATGCCAGCAGGATATTTCTGTTGAACAGATAACCTCCTATTGCCAAAAGCACACTTAAAGCCAGAAAATTAATCAGAGCCGTGTAAATGCTTGTTTTCATCTTACCGTAAGCTCCTGCACCCAGATACTGGCTGGTAATGACGGAAGCACCAATACCACCGCCAATGGCAACCATGATGAAAACCGTAGTCAGGGAATACGAAGCCCCTACTGCAGCCAATGCATCCTCGCCCACATACCGTCCCACTATCATGGAATCCGCCATATTATAAAACTGCTGGAATAAATTGCCTAATATCATAGGCAATGCAAAAAAGAATAAGGTTTTTCCGGGATTTCCCGTAAGCATATCCTGTTTTTTTATTTGAGCCGTTTTCATATTTCTATCAATGCCTTTCCAAAATTTCTACAAAATATTTTACAGTATACTACATTTTTAATGTTTTTTCCAATTTTTCCAATACTTTCTATTGACAGTTTTTAGGTTTCGTGTTTATATATACATATGAACAGTTATTCATACGTTCATTATAGCAAATGATAAGAGAAATGAATATATTAAGAAAGGATTCCTATTATGAGCCACAAACATAACGAAATAGACGATGAAAAAGTATATGAGGAGCATGATCATCACCATGACGAAGACGGCGACTGCTGCTGCGGGCATGACCACCATCATGATGACGACGATGATGACGACTGCTGCTGTGGACATGACCACGAGCACCATGGGGAGGCGTCGGAGACTCCCGTCCCTGCTACCAAAGCACCTATACGCACCTATATCGTAGATAATTTAGATTGTGCCAACTGTGCCGCTAAAATAGAGCGCAAGATTCAGGCACTGCCCGGCGTGGAATTTGCATCCCTTACCTTCGCTACCAGGCAACTTAGGGTGGCTGCCGACAATCAGAAGGCCCTGCTTCCCCTCATGCAGGAGGCCTGCAGCTCGATTGAACCGGATGCAACCATCACCCCCAGAGATGAAACTTCCGGTGCGCATCAGCATGAAGCTGAGGAGAATGAAGGCAAAAAAGACCTCATCTGCATCATTGCAGGCGCTGTACTACTCATTGCAGGCAAAGCAACGGAAGCTCTTTTTCCCATTGCATCACTTGCCTTTTACGTGATTGCCTACCTGATACTCGGTCTGGAAATCGTCATGACCGCCATCCGCAATATCTTTAAGGGCAATATTTTTGATGAGAACTTTTTAATGAGCATTGCCACCATCGGTGCGTTTGCCATCAGGGAATATCCCGAAGCGGTAGGTGTCATGCTCTTCTATAGGGTCGGAGAACTGTTTGAGCACAAAGCGGTTGCCAAAAGCCGCAGTCAGATTATGGATGCCCTGGATCTCCGTCCGGAAACCGTAAATCTGATACATGGCAGCGATGTGGAAAGCATTCCGGCAGCTGACGCTAAGGTAGGCGATATCCTGCTGGTACGCCCCGGTGACAGAATCCCTCTGGATGGCACTATTGTAGAAGGAGAAAGCCGTCTGGACACCTCTCCCGTAACCGGTGAACCCGTTCCTGTCAGTGTTGCTTTCGGAAGTTCCGTTTTATCCGGCTGCATGAATACCACCGGCGTATTAAAGCTGAAGGTGGAAAAGCCGCTGTCTGAGTCCATGGTTACCCGTATCCTGGATTCTGTGGAAAACGCTGCGGCAAGCAAGCCTAAAATCGACAGATTCATTACCCGTTTTTCCAGAATCTATACCCCATTTGTAGTAGCTTTGGCACTTTGCACGGCTATTATTCCTTCTCTTATAACAGGCGATTGGAATAAGTGGGTATATACCGCCTTAACCTTTTTGGTAATCAGTTGTCCCTGTGCGCTGGTACTCAGCGTTCCCCTTGCCTTTTTCTCCGGCATCGGTGCAGGCTCCAGACAGGGCATCTTATTTAAAGGAGGGGTTTCCCTTGAGGCACTGAAGAATGTGAAAGCTATTGTCATGGATAAAACCGGCACGATTACCAAGGGGAACTTTGTGGTGCAAAGCGTGGTTTCTTTGTCCCCCGATAGCATAAGTGAAGATGATTTGCTGTCTCTTGCCGCTTCCTGCGAAGCTGCCTCCACGCATCCTATCGGCTTAAGCATCTGTGAAGCTGCAAGGGCTAAGAATATCGCTATCAACAAGGAAGGCTCCATTACCGAAATATCCGGTCATGGCATAAAATTAGAAGCTCCTGCCGGTGTGTTTCTCTGTGGTAACAGGAAGCTGATGACAGAACAGAACGTGGACATTTCCGCCTATACCCCTTCTGCATACGGTACAGAGGTACTGCTTGCGAAGGACGGTATCTTCATCGGCTACCTGGTGATTGCCGATACCATTAAAGAAGAGGCCGCCGATGCCATTACTGCCTTGAAAAAGGAAGGGCTCACCACAGCCATGCTGACCGGAGATGCGCAGGAAAGTGCAGAAGCTGTTGCAAAACAGACCGGCATTGACGAAATACATGCCAGACTCCTTCCTGAAGATAAACTGAACAAACTGACCGAAATCCGCAATGCCCATGGTGCTGTCATGTTCGTAGGAGATGGCATCAACGATGCGCCCGTGCTTGCCGGTGCCGATGTGGGCGCTGCTATGGGAAGCGGTGCTGATGCAGCGATCGAAGCCGCCGATGTGGTCTTCATGACCTCCAGCATGAATGCCATTCCCGCTTCCATCCGAATTGCCAAAGCGACCGGCCGGATTTCCACCCAGAACGTAGTCTTTGCTCTCGCAGTAAAAGCGCTGGTCATGATTTTGGGTCTGGCGGGCATCGCCTCCATGTGGCTGGCCGTATTTGCCGATACCGGCGTGGCCATGCTGTGCATCTTAAATTCTATCCGGATTTTATACAAGAAATAACTCCTGAATATTGGAAAAGACGGCACATGTAATCTGCATGTACCGTCTTTTTTACTCATGATTAAAATATCTTTAGCTATAGCGAATATTATTATCTTACTGTCTATCCGCAGACTGCCAAAAACAGCCGCCTGCTGCAAAACAGAACAATGCAAAAGCTACGATTGTAAAAGGCAGACTTACCATGCTGATTGCCTGCTTCAATGCTGAATAACTTGCCAGTTCCATAGAACCACCAATACGTGCAATTACGAAACTTTCCACACCGGGCAAAAATACCCAAAGCACCTTCAATAAGCAGCAAATTCCTAATAATATAACTGCAAGTGCTTTTACATTTTCACGGTTTGGGCCACCGATACACAAAACAGCCAAAAAAATACCGTAAATCACAAGTGGTAACAGCACTTCCAGGATGGAAATGATAGGAACGGTATTTATCTCTGCCAAATCATTCATTCCACTAAACCAGATTTTAACCGTCTTTTGATACAAAATAGCTAAAAACATAAGCAGGGTTGCCACTCCCTGCATACCAGCAGCAATCCCTGCTAAAATCTTCACACTTTTCATCGTCCAGACTATACCTCCTGCATCACTCTTCGATATGGTCAAGGCCCTGGCTTAAGATAGTCACGATATGGCTGTCTGCCAGCGAGTAAAAGATAGTTTTGCCTTCCCGCCTGTTCTTCACCAGATCCATCTGCTTCAATACCCGAAGCTGATGAGATATAGCTGACTGTGACATGGAAAGCAGTGCCGCGATGTCATACACGCACATCTCCGAACATTTCAGCACATACAAAATCTTTAACCTCGTGGAGTCGCCGAATACCTTAAAGAAATCTGCCAAATCCTGCATCTCTTCTTCAGGAGGCATGGTATCCAGGACTTCCCTCTGCATTTTTTCATCTACATGGATAAATCCATTCTGTGCCTGTTCCATTTCTGCTATCCCCTCTTCTGCAATCACATCAATCCTGTAAGATGCTGACGTACTTCACAGGTGTACGGTAATTATACTTGGAAATCTTAATACCGGTCTTAGGGCTGCTGGCATGGATTACCTGCCCGCCTCCGATATACATCGCCACATGATTGATCGTTCCGGAGCTGTTCGCATAGAAAATCAAATCTCCTGGCTGCAACTCGGAAGCTGTAATCTTGGTACCCTCGTTAGCCTGAGAACCGGAATGATGGGATAACGTAATGCCAAAATGTTTATAGACTGCCAATACAAAACCGGAACAGTCAGCGCCCTTGGTCAGACTGGTACCACCCCATACATAAGGATTACCCACAAACTGTTTTGCATATTCTACAATATCGACACGCAAATCGGAAACACCCTGTCCATAGAGCAACTCGCTCATGGTGATGGCCGTATCCAGCTTTTCTTCTACCGTTACATAATCGGCTGATACAAAGGCATTTTCTCCGTCAATGGAAACTGTTACCCAGCCGTCCAGTACTTCTACGACTTCCAGTTCCTCTCCCTTGGGTACCTGGGTGAGCACCGCACCATCCAGACTGGCATCATCCCGCACCTTGAGCGCATCTGCATTGACAACAGCCACTGTCTTAATCAGCTCCAAAGCGCGCATCCTGGCATCTGCACCCGTATAGAGGAAATCCATGCTCACATAGCCTTCCACCTCACCGGAGATAATATGTGCCCATCCATCCTCCGTTACTTCCAACACCTCGCAGGCAGAGCCCTTGGGCATCTTACCTACCAGCTTACCGCTTGTGCTGGGAGTCTCACGGACATTCAGGTTGCCGCTTTCTACATTGGCGATTCCCAGATTCGTATAGCCCCAGAAAGCGCCCTGAGAAGACTCTGCTGCTGCCAGACATTCCTGTTTATCCAGGGTCATACTAAATAAGGACCCGGCACCGGCACAGGGAGTAATCTCCTGAATGGAAACAGTCCCGGAAGCCTGCGCTTCCAGTGTAAGCTGTCCTTCCAAAGAACCGGCAAGCATCATTCCTGCAATACATACCCCCATAACACGTACGATTTTTCTATTCTTATTCATGTAT
>JBJFCM010000162.1:20801-26757 GCA_051888955.1 Lachnospiraceae bacterium
CTCTCAACGAGAATAGGCCGCTCCTGCACTGATATCTTCCTGCATCTGCTTCTTTAATGCTTCCATGCTTCCGAAATTCTGCTCCGGGCGCTTAAATTCGTACAGATTCACTTCTATTTCTTCCCCATAGGCATTGGCATCAAACCCATAAAGATAAGTTTCCACTCCAAGCACCTTCCTGTTTTCCTTTACAGTAGGTTTATAGCCTATATTGCTGATGCCTTTATAATAGACACCATCCATTAACACGCCGGAATAATAGACACCGCATGGCGGCAAAAGCTTATTTTCCGGCGGTATCAGATTCACAGTGGGCATACCCAGTGTCCTGCCGATATGATTGCCATGCTGCACGATACCGCTCACCATGAAGGGGGTTCCCAAAAGCTTCTCCGCATAGACCATATCGCCGCCCTCTATGGCTTTCCTTACCAGCGTGGAACTGATTTCCTGCCCGTCCAGGGTAATTTTGTCTATGATGCGCACTTCCATTTCACATTCTACTGCCATAGTCTTAAGAAGAGCGGCATTACCGGCTCCCTTTGCACCAAAGGACAAATCCGTACCTGCCGCAACACAGGCGGCATTCATCCGGTTACAGAGCACCTCGGTAACAAAGACCTGTGGCAGCATAGCTGCTGTCTCTGCGTTCATGGGAAATTCAATCAGGATATCAATTCCCAGAAATTCAAAGATTTTCCGCTTTTCTTCTTTTGTAGTCAGCTCTTTTTCATCCTTCTTTCCGAAGAAAACAGCCGGCGGAGGATCAAAGGTAAATACACAGGCTTTTCTTCCTTTCGACTTTTCACCCAGAATTTCCTCCAGAAGACGTCTGTGTCCTATGTGCACACCATCAAATTTTCCGATTGCCACTGCTGTTTCCTCTTGTAAATAAAAATCCGTGGTACCGGTAATAATTTCCATTCTAATCCTCCATGTTTTGTAAAAACATTTTTCGGGGTTTGAACCGCCCTTCCCTTTTTTCAAAGCTGTATATGCCAAAGAAGCGGCCCGCTTGACTGTATACCCTTACTTCTTCTCCATCGTCGAAAAGCCGTCGCTCCAAAATCTGATTCAGATAAAAGCAATTCCCGTTATCAAGCAGCTTTTGTGCTGCCTCCTGCACGTGAAGGGACGGCAGTTCCGCAAACATGGCATCCACAGGAATTAAGACCTCGCCAATTCTTCCCTCGTCACGAAGCTGTTCCAGCTTTTCTAAAGTGACGGCCGTATCCAGCGTAAAACATCCTGCTTTTGTCCGCTCCAAAGAAGCCATGGCTGCTCCACACCCAAGCTTCTGCCCGATATCATAGCAGAGTGTCCGGATATAAGTGCCTTTGGAGCAGGCCACCCGTAAGGTCACCTCCGGCAGCTCCATGGCAAGAATTTCTAATTCATATATGGTTACATTGCGGGGCTTACGCTCCACCTCACGTCCCTGCCTTGCCAGTTCATACAGCTTTTTGCCATCCACCTTCAGGGCTGAATACATGGGAGGAATCTGAGCATATTCTCCCAAAAAAGAGTAAACAGCTTCCAGGACTTCTTTTTCTGTGACCACAACCGGCCTTTCTGCAAGCACAATTCCTGACATGTCCTGGGTGTCCGTCACCACGCCCAACCGCATCCGGGCTATATATTCTTTATTCCTGTCCGTCAGCATGTCGCAGAGCTTGGTCGCACTACCCAGACATACAGGAAGTACCCCGACCGCATCCGGGTCCAGGGTACCTGTATGTCCGATTTTTTTCTGTTTGCATATCCCGCGCATTTTGGCAACTACGTCATGGGAGGTAAACCCTTTTTCTTTATAAATATTTATGACTCCGTTGTACATTCTTCCTTTTCCTTTAGCTGCAGTTCGATTTGCAGGGAAAGATTGTTAATCACATCATGTACCGTTCCCTTCATGGTACAGCCTGCCGCCCTGATATGCCCGCCGCCTCCAAAGAAGGAAGCCACCTTTGCAACATCCACGCATTCGTCAGAGCGCATGCTCACTTTATATTCCATCAAGCCGATCTCATACATGAAAATCGCGCAATCCACACCCTTAATGTTCCGAAGCTGGTTTACGATGCCATCCAGATCAGAAGGCACTACACCGTAAAAATCCATCATCTTTCTGTCCACCCAGCTTACAATGCATCTGCCATCCATAAATCGGATACTCTCCATGAGCGCTCTTCCCAGAATCTGATTCTGCAAATAAGTCTTCTGATAAAAGCTCTCTTCGATGATTCTGGAAAAATTGAAGCCAAAACCAATCAGCTTTGCTGCAATCTGTAACGTCAAAGATGACGTGTTGGAATACTGGAAAACGCCGGTATCATGGATAATACCTGTATAGATTGCTACTGCAATATCCTCATCAAACTTGTCCTCTTCCAATAATCCGTAAAGCACTTCTGCCGTAGAACTGGCCTCGGGTATCACCACATTGACATCCCCGCAGCCGTTTTTATTGCTGATGTGATGGTCAATATTGATCTTCTTTTTTGCATTCTTAAAAAATTCTTCCGCTTTTCCAAGTCTGTCGCTGGCGGTATCCAGTGCAAAGAAGACATCGAATACCTTATCATAAGTAAATTCAGAATCAATATCCCCAAGGTATTTTAAATGGCCGAAACAGTCAGGCGGCGTTTCCAGAAACAGCTTGATTTCTGCCCTTGGAAAGCTCTTTCGCAAATACAGATACAACGCCATGGACGAACCGACAGCATCCCCGTCCGGTCTGATATGCGCACTGATACCGATTCTTTCTGCTCCTTCACATTCCTTTAATAAATCCATAACTTTTCTCCAATTTGAAGAACTTAGCGTCCTTCATCATTCTTTATAACTTCGTCAATTTTCCTTGACATGTTGACACCGTACTCAATGGACTGGTCCATAATAAAGGTAATATCCGGAGTATTCCGCAGATTAATGGTCCTTGCAAGCTGGTTCTTAATAAATCCCTCAGCGCTTTTTAAGCCCTTGTAGGTATCCTCCCTTGCCTTATCATCTCCTAACACGCTGATCCATGCCTTACAGGTCTTTAAATCAGGTGCTACCTCTACCGCAACCACACTGGTCAACGGGCTTATCCGGGGATCCTTGATTTCTCCCCGGATAATCTCTGCCAATACACGCTGCACTTCCCCATTGATACGGGTACTTTTCACGCTGTTTTTTCTCATCTATGCTCCTATCTTTCCACTTCAACCATAATGTAAGCCTCTACGATATCCAGCTCCTGCATCTGATCAAAGCCTTCAAATACAAGACCGCATTCAAATCCGGCTTTTACTTCCTTCACGTCATCCTTGAATCTCTTTAAGGATGCCAGTTCGCCTTCGTATATCTGGTCACCCTCACGGGTAATACGCACCTTGCAGCCTCTCTGGAATACACCATCCAGCACATAAGAACCGGCAATATTACCAACTGCAGATGCCTTGAATATCTGACGCACTTCTGCATGACCGATTACCTTTTCTTCATATACAGGGTCTAACATACCCTTCATGGCTGCTTCAATATCCTCGATTGCCTGATAGATTACCTTATACAGACGGATATCTACGCCCTCTCTCTCCGCAATCGTCTTGGCTGTCGCATCCGGGCGCACATTAAAGCCAATGATAATAGCGGAGGATGCACCTGCCAGCATAACGTCGGATTCATTGATAGCGCCTACACCGCCGTGAATACATTTTACAACTACTTCTTCATTGGACAGCTTTAACAGGCTCTGCTTCACTGCTTCCACACTACCCTGTACGTCAGCCTTTACAATCAGATTCAGTTCCTTCAGATTACCTTCCTGAATCTGGGAGAACAGATCATCCAGAGACATCTTGCTCTTGGTCTCCTCCAACATCTTCTCCTTGTTCTGTGCCAGATAAGTCTCAGCGAAGGACTTCGCCGTCTTATCATTTTCGTGAGCGATAAATACTTCACCTGCGCTGGGTACGTCATTCAAGCCTAAGATTTCCACAGGTGTAGAAGGTTCTGCTTCCTTCAGTCTTCTGCCCTTGTCATCTATCATAGCACGTACTTTACCGTGGCTGGCACCTGCTGAAATAAAGTCCCCCACATGCAGGGTACCCTTCTGTACCAGTACCGTAGCTACGGGACCACGGCCCTTGTCAAGCTCTGCTTCGATGACCAGACCTCTTGCACGTCTGTTGGGATTAGCCTTCAGTTCCAGGATGTCTGCAGTCAGCAGAATGGTTTCCAGAAGGTCCTCGATACCTTCTCCGGACTTTGCGGATACCGGCACGAATTCTGTAGTTCCGCCCCAATCTACCGGAATCAGTTCGTATTCCGTCAGCTCCTGCTTTACACGGTCCACATTGGCATTGGGCTTATCAATTTTATTGACTGCTACAATGATTTCTATTCCTGCAGCCTTTGCATGGTTGATTGCTTCTACTGTCTGGGGCATGACACCGTCATCTGCTGCAACTACCAGAATGGCAATATCCGTCGCGTTAGCACCACGCATACGCATAGCGGTAAATGCTTCATGTCCGGGCGTATCCAAAAAGGTGATCTTCCTGTCATTCACATTAACCGTATAAGCTCCGATGTGCTGGGTAATACCGCCGGCCTCTCTGTCCGTTACATTGGTCTTTCGGATAGCATCCAGCAAGGAGGTCTTGCCATGGTCAACATGACCCATAACGCAGATGACAGGCGGACGAACTACCTTTTCCTCTTCCTGGTCATCCTCTTCCTTTAACAGCTCTTCAATCACGTCTACCGGAACTTCCTTTTCGCAGAGGATATCATATTCCATGGCAATATTCTCGGCTTCTTCGTAGGAAATCTCCTGATTAACCGTTACAATCTTACCCTCTAAGAACAGCTTTTTAATAATTGCAGAGGACTGAATCTTCATTTTATCCGCCAGTTCCTTAATCGTAATGGTCTCCGGCAGCACGATAACCTTGATAACTTCCTCCACAACCTCTTCTTTTTTCTTCTCCGGCTTGATAAATCTGCCCGGTTTGTTCTTTACTGCTTCATCCTCTTCATAGATGAAGTCCTTACGTGAGCGCTTATCCTTTTCCTGGCTGATGCGACGCTTTTCTTCATCTCTATGCTTTTCGGCATCCTTGATTGGAGCGTCTGCCACAAAGCCTTTGCCCGGAGCCGGCTTTCTGAAGTTATCTCTCTGTCCGCCATTTCCTCTGTTATCGCGCCCGCTATTGTTATAAGGTTTGTCACCACCTGCGCCAGCGCCATTACCACGGAAGCCACCCTGGCCAGCGTAAGCACCCGGACGAGCACCGCCCTCATTTCTTCTATCCGTTCTCTGACCCTGCGGCCTGTTGTCCCTGTTTCCATAAGAAGGTCTCTCGCCTCCTGTTCTGTTCTGGTTGTAGCCCTGACCGGTCTGACCCTGTCTGTTCCCCTGGGTGCCCTGACCGGCTCTGTTCTGGTTATATCCGCCCTGGGACGGTCTGGACTGGTTATAGCTCTGGCCTCCCTGCGGTCTATCCTGTCGGGGCTGTCTGTTGTCTGTTCTGGAAGAATTGCTTTCCTGTCCCTGTGGCTTCGCCTGCTGGGCAGGTGCAGGATATCCTCCCTGCGCACTCTGTGCTGCATTTGTACTCTGCGCATTTGAAGTTGCCGGCTTTTCTGCCTGTGCAGATGCCTTCTGGGGAGCTACATTTCCATTTGCTGCCGGTGCCTGCTGGCTCTTCTGAGGCTGCGATGGCATCACCATCTGTACGCTGGGTGTAGGAGAAGGTGGTGTCAGCGGCTTAATCGGTCTTACCGGTGCAGGCTGCCCCGGTCTTACATTCTGTGCAGGTCTTCCATTCTGACCCGGTCTTCCCCCCACAGTATTGTTGCGGTTCTGGTTGTTCCCCTGAGGTCTGTTCCCCTGCTGTCCGGGTACTCTGGAATTCTGCGGGTTGCTGACGAAGATAATTTTCTTCTTCTTTTTAGGAACGTCCTGTGT
>JBJFCM010000162.1:26857-41680 GCA_051888955.1 Lachnospiraceae bacterium
CTGTGTTCCCTGCGCATCCTGCGTTTCCGAAGCCTTTTTAGCATCCTGAGATGCCGCTTTTTCTGCCTTTTCTTCCTTCAAAGCGGGCGCACTTTTAGCCGCTTCATCCGATACAGCACCGAAATGTTTCCTGACCATTTCTGCCGTATCCTCTTCTATTGCACTCTGTGCCGCTTTTGCTTCTATCCCCTTTTCCTGTAAAAAGGAAATAATTTCTTTACTTTGCTTCTCTAATTCTTTTGCAAGTTCATGTATCTTAATTTTCGCCATGCTTCGTTAAACCTCCTAGTTTTGTAATTCTTCCAGATGTTTCATTACCGTATGCGCAAGACCTTCATTAATAAGTGCCATTGAGGAACGTTCCTCTTTTCCTATGGAATGTCCCAGTTCCTCCTTAGTCCCGTATGTAAAAATGGGTACTTTATAAAAAGAGCACTTATTTCTGAAAAGCTTTTTCGTATTGTCTGACGCATCTTCCGCTACGATAACGAGCATAGCCGAACCGTCTTTTACAGCATTCTCCGTAGCAAACTCTCCGCTGACCACGTTCCTGCCTCTCGCTGCCAGACTTAACAGTGCATATATCTTATTCTGCTTCAATCTCACTAAACTCCTTTTCCAATTCCTCATAAACCTCATCTGGAATACTCATTTGGAAAGAACGTTCCAAGCCTCTGCTCTTCTTTGCCTTTTTCAAACATTCGGCACTCTTACAAAGGTATGCGCCTCTTCCGTTCTTTTTACCTGTTACATCTAAAACAATCTCTCCTTCTGTGGTTCTTAAAACGCGCATCATTTCTTTTTTGCTCTTCATTTCACCACAGCCGATACATTGTCTTAAGGGAATCTTTTTACTCATTATCGGTATCCGCACCCTCCTCATAGGACTCTTCGTATTCGCCCTCTTCATCCTCATACTCATCATAATCATCCACGTAGTCTTCATAACGGAAGCCGGGAGCGTCCTTCGCCTGAGTCTCGGACTTGATATCAATCTTGTAGCCGGTCAGCCTTGCTGCCAGTCTTGCATTCTGGCCTTCCTTACCGATGGCAAGAGAAAGCTGGTAATCCGGTACAACTACCTTTGCAGTCTTTTCATCCGGATCTGCAAATACAGCAACGATTTTGGCAGGGGACAATGCATTCTGAATGAGATTTCCGGGGTTCTCATCCCAGTTGACAATATCGATCTTCTCTCCGCGCAGTTCTTCTACGATGGCATTTACCCTGGCACCGTTAAGACCTACGCAGGCACCTACTGCGTCTACGTTAGGATTGTTGCTCCATACGGCAATCTTGGTACGGCTGCCGGCTTCACGGGCAATGCTCTTGATTTCAACGGTACCGTCCTTGATTTCGGTTACCTCTGACTCAAACAGCCTCTTCACCAGTTCCGGATGAGTGCGGCTTACATTGATACGGGGTCCCTTCGGGGTATTCTTCACTTCCAGGATATAAACCTTAATTCTCTCAGTAGGCTTGAATACTTCGCCCTTTACCTGCTCGCTTTCGCTCAACATGGCATCTGCCTTACCCAGGTTGATGCTGATATTGCGGCCAACGTAACGCTGTACCACACCTGTTACAACATCCTTTTCTTTTTCATAATACTGATTGTAGATAACGCTTCTTTCCTCTTCGCGGATCTTCTGTAAGATTACGTTCTTGGCATTCATTGTGGCAATACGTCCGAATTCCTTGGACTTGATTTCCACATGAAGGATGTCTCCTACCTTTGCCTTACTGGAAATCTCCTGTGCGTCCTCTAAGGCAATCTGCAGGCAATCGTCCTCTACATCCTCCTTCGTCTCCACTACTTCCTTCTCTGCATAGCATAAAAAGTCGCAGGTCTCCCTGTTGATTTCCACCTTAATATTGTCTGCTTTTCCAAAATGGTTCTTGCATGCCGTTACAAGGGAATTCTCAATCGCCTCAAACAAGGTATCCTTACTGATTTCCTTTTCCTTTTCCAAAATATCAAGTGCTTCCATCAATTCCTTATTCATTTTCCATTATCCTCCTGTTTTGTTCTCCGTATTTTATTAAAAATCAAACGCCAGCCTGATGAGCGCGATATCGCTCCTGCTAAATACCATTTCCCCGTTTTCCGTCTCTACGGTGACGGTATCCGCATCATAGGCTTTCAATACGCCTGAAAATTCTTTACATTTTTCAATCGGCTTATAGGTCTTTATCTCCACCTCGCTGCCAATACTCTTTTCCAGATGCTTATCCTTTTTTAAGGTCCTGCCAAGCCCGGGGCTTGAAACCTCCAATATATAAGCATCCTCAATAAAGTCATCTTTATCCAGCGCATCGGATAAAGCCCTGCTTACATTTTCGCAATCCTGGATATTGACACCCTCCGGCTTGTCAATGTAAGCTCTCAAATACCAGTCCGCACCTTCTTTTACATATTCTACGTCGTAAATTTCCACACCATTCGCTTCCGCAATGGGTGTCAGAAGTGCTTCTGTCTTGGATTCGTATGTCTCTCTCTTAGACATGTACCCACCTGTTCCTTTCCATATGAAGTTGTCATCTGCCACAATCGCCGGAACCTCCGGACATGCGGTTGTTTCGTAAATACTGTGGACCTGCTTCGCATCCCCTTACATACAAGAAAGAGTGGCACGCAGTCCACTCTTATCTCATACTTCGTATTTAACTATATACAGTGTATACCTGTTTGTGCGGGATGTCAACAGGAAATTTGCATGATTTTCGCAATCTTTTCATACCCTAAAAAAAGCCAACCGGCAGCAGGCAGAACAGAATACCCAGCAGAAACAATGCAATATCGCCTGCCCCTATCATTCTGCGGGTACGGAAGATATTCGGGTTTTGTGTGGAAACATAAATAGGATACTGCTTCCCCGCTTCATATTTTTTCAACAGCCGTTTCTTTTGGTAGGACTCCCCGTTGGTATTTTCATATTGCTTTCCCTCGTAGGTAAAAGCAAACCGAGGTGCGTAATAGACATAGCCCTTGCTCTGCTGTCTGGCTGCTCCCGCAAAAGTGCCTTCCACTCTGGCATTACATACCTTCTTTTTCAAAATATTATAGATACCCAGCAGGAAAAACATGCCGCCCATTCCGATAAAAAACACCGTATTAGCGTATTTACCGTCCGTTTGAAAATACCCCTCGACAAGAGGCGCCGTCGTCAGCAAAAAGCCATAGACGATAAAATAAACACCGTTACCGATTGCCAAAGGACGGATGGTAGTCTCACTGTTCACTATGCGTAACAGAACACCCTCGCCGACCGCCAGAAAACCCAATCCGGCAAATACAATATTTCCCGCCAGCACACCAATCAAAAAAAATACAGCAGCCAGCCCAAATAAATCCATTCCTGTTTTTTGTAAATCAATCTTTTTTTTCCTATCTTCCTTCATCTATCCTGCCTCACCTTCTTTGTCCTACAGCCCTTCTGTCATAAACCTTCCGTCTCCAGCTTTTCAAGAAGCTCCGTCATCGTTTTCCCCAATACCGGATGCCTGAAGTACGGCGCTATCTGTACCATAGGCTTTAATACAAAATCCCTGTTCTGCATATCCACGTGCGGAATAATGAGTGTCTCATCCTCATACACCAGCTTATCGTAGAAAATAATATCCAGATCCAGCGTCCGGGGGCCCCAGTGTATCTTCCGCTCCCGTCCCGCCGCCTGTTCCAGCTCATGCAGCCTATCAAGCAGCTCATGTGGCGTATAAAGCGTATCCATCTGCAATACGCCGTTTAAAAAATCAGCCTGTTCCACACCGCCGTAGGGCTTCGTTGTAATGATATCGCTCACTTTCACTACCCTGCTTTGCCTGTCCTCCGAAAGCGCCTTCAGCGCTCCTTCTATGCAGGCCCTGCTGTCTCCCATATTGGAGCCAAAGGCGACATAAGCACGGTGCCATCCCCGGTGGATTTTAACGGAAACCGACTCAAACTTCATGGGAATGGGAGCTTTAGGCTTTCGCAATTCAAAATCAATTTTCTTTATAAAAGGATACCGTAACAAAATTTCTGTTGCCGTCTTTTCCGCCGCCGTTTCAATCAAATCGTAGGTATGCTCCGTCAGACATTTGCCGACAAAGAGGCTGACCTCCCCATAATGAGTGGATAAAGACAAATCATCTTTTAATCCTGCCGGACGCAAATCGGTATAAAGAACTGCATTTACATAAAAATGCTGTCCCTGCTCCTTTTCCTCCGGAAATACACCATGATGGGCAAAAACTTCCAGATTTTCTATTCTGATTTCATCCCATATATTCTCATTGTCCTGCCGCACAAACATCCCTCCCTGCCATCAGCTGTATAGGATTGCTTCCGTCATCTTAATGGCGCGTGCATTTTCCTTTACATCATGCACCCGCACAAAGGAACACCCTTTCATTACTCCCATCACAGTTGTAACCAGTGTACCTTCCACTCTATCCGCAGCAGGCAGATCCAGCGTCAGACCAATCACAGACTTCCTGCTGGTTCCCAGCAGAATGGGACATCCAAAAACCTTTAGCTCCTCTAAGCAGTTAATGATCTGCAGGTTGTGTTCATAGGTTTTTCCAAAGCCCACACCCGGATCCAATATGATTTTTTCCTCTGCAATCCCTGCCTGTTCTGCCAGATGCAGGGTCTCCGCCAAATCAGCAGCCACATCCTGCATAAAGTTTTCATAATTTGCTTCCTTCCTGTTGTGCATGAGACAGCAGGGCAGACCGCTTGCAGCAATAAGGCCTGCCATTTTATCATCATATTTCAATCCCCAGATATCATTCACCAGATCAATCCCTGCTGCAATACCTGCCTTTGCTACACCGCTCTTATAGGTATCCAGGGATATCGGTACCTCAAATCTGGCTTTTACCGCTTCAATTACCGGTACCACCCGGGCAATTTCTTCCTCATCCGGCAGAAGCGTATAGCCCGGTCTTGTAGATTCACCGCCAATATCTAAAATGTCCATTCCGTCCCGCAGCATTTCTTCTACATGAAAAAGGGCCTGATCCATCTGATTCCACTTTCCACCGTCAGAGAAAGAGTCCGGTGTCACGTTCAAGATACCCATAATATAAGTCTTACCCTGTTCCTTAAAATCCCTGTTTCCAATCTTCACAATTTTCCCTCCTATTGCTACACTGCTTCAGAAGCATAGCCCCGTATCCATACAAACACATTCCTAATATTTGATGGTCAAATTCTTCTTTCCTTTTTTCCAGTCGCAGGCCTGTTCCATCTTGCAGGCAAAACAGGGTCTGCTCGCCTTATCTGCCCGATAGAGAATCCCATTTAAAGAGGGCTCCTCTGCTATCTCTGCTGTCCGGTGAAGGCTGATGGCTTTTATAATAACATCTGTTTCTTTATCATCATAGCCACAATCATGGAGTATCCCAGGTGCAATCACAGCACTCGCCTGCTCATGGGGCGTCCCATCCTCATATTGGATATGTCTGCCGATATCATGCAGCAGAGCCGCACCATACAGGACGTCCTTCTTTATTCCCAGCCCCTCTTCCAGATTCAAAATCATGGCAATGCGCGCCACATCTAAAAGATGGCCCATATTATGACGGCAGAAGCACCTATCCGCCTCTGCCGCATCATTTAACCGCATATGTTCAATAAATAAATCATGATTTAATATTTTATCTATTCTATCCATATTACCGCATCCTCACCACATCGCCACAAAGAATATCATTCATGGGAAAGCAGGTGGAAAAACTGATCTTTCAGGCTGTTATCTTCCTCAAAGATACCTCTGGAAGCCAGGGTCATAGTCTTGCTGCCCGGCTTCTTGATACCGCGCATGGTCATGCACATATGCTCTGCTTCTACTGCCACCATCACACCCTTGGGCTGCAAATACTCCATAACGGCATCCGCTATCTGCCCTGTCATCTGCTCCTGAATCTGGAGCCTTCTTGCATATACCTCTACCGTCCGCGCAAGCTTGCTTAATCCCACTACCTTGCCATCCGGTATATAAGCGATATGTGCTTTTCCATAAAAAGGCAGCATATGATGCTCACAGGTAGAATAAAAGGTGATATCCTTTTCCAATACCATCTCACTGTTGCTTACCGAAAATGTCTTACTTAAATGCTCCCCTGCATCACCATTCATTCCCGCAAAGATTTCTTCATACATTCTGGCGATGCGCTCCGGGGTTTCCCTTAACCCCTCACGATTTAAGTCCTCACCAATTCCTTCTAAAAGCAGCTTTACTCCTGCCTCAATCTTTTCTTTATCCATTCCGCCTACCTGCTCTCTGTGTCTTTTTCCGGCATCATTTTTCCTGTCGTTTCCTAAGGATGTCCATCATGCGTCCTAAATAAGACAGGGACCCGAAGCTGATAATCACATCATCCTTTCCGGCCAGAAGATAGGCCATTTCCACAGCCTCCTCCAGACTTCCCGCTGCAGTCACGTGAGGATGATATTCCTTCACTGCCTGTGCCAGCGTAAGTGCCGGCAGCGCCCGCGGATTGTCCGGCGGTGTCACCGTGATAATCTGCTCTGCGTAGGCATAGGTTTCCGCGATTACCTTTTCATATTCTTTATCCTTTAATATTCCCATTATATAGATAATTCTCTTATTTGTAAAATAGAAACGTATGGATTCCGCAAGTTTTTTCGCAGCATCCTCATTATGAGCGCCGTCCAAAATAAATAACGGTCGTTTTGCTACTATCTGGAACCGCCCCGGCCACACTGTTTCAAGCAACCCCTTGCGGAGCTGCTTTTCCGATACCGGAAAGCCACATAGTGCGAGTTGCCCAATTACCTCCACCGCCAGCGCCGCATTCTCAATCTGATGCTTCCCGGCCAGCGTGATTTCCAGATTGGAAAAAGCTGTGCCAGTACTGTCCTGATAGGAAAATTTCTGCTTTTCCAACCCGAACCGTACTTTTTCTGCATTCTTTACTATTGTGAGGGAACAGTTCTTTTCTTTGGCTTCGTCTGCAATCACTGACAGAGCTTCCGCCTCCTGTACTGCACTGACTACAGAGCAGCTCTCTTTTATGATTCCTGCTTTCTGCCATGCTATTTTCTCTAAAGTCTTTCCTAAGAACTGCATATGATCCATGCTGATAGAGGTTAGGACTGCCACCTTTGTATTCCGAATCAGGTTGGTCGCGTCTTCCCTGCCCCCCATACCGGTCTCCAGCACTACGATATCACATTCCTTTTTTTGAAAATATAAAAAAGCTGCTGCGGTCTCCACTTCAAAAGGCGTCGGCTGTGAAAATCCATCTGCCACCATCGTCTCACAGGCTGCTTTGACCTCCTCCATGCACTCGCACAGTGCTTTTCTGGAAATAGGGCGCCCGCCCACCTGTATTTTCTCACAATAGTCAAAAATAACAGGTGATATATATCTTCCCACCTTATATCCCGCACATTTTAAGATTGTCGACACGTAAGCCAGCACGGAACCTTTCCCGTTCGTTCCCGCTATATGCACAAAGGAAAGTGCATCCTGAGGATTGCCCAGCCTCTTACAAAGCTCCGTAATATTTCCCAACCCCGGCACAATACCGTAAGCCTTCAGGGATTCTATATATTCCAATGTCTGGGCATAATTCATGGTATAAATCATCCTTTCCCGGACATACTTTTTCTTATGAAAAAATATGTCCATAACTTTATCCACTGCGGCATTTTGGGCTGGTGCCTGGAAATTATGTTTACAGCCATCGATTCCTTCAGGAAGCGAAAATTTACCTTAAAAGGCAATACTTCCATATGGATGTTTCCCATCTATGGCTGTGCCTGTTTTTTAGCTCCCATCTGCCGTCTTTTAAGGGGCAAGTCTCCCTTCGTCAGGGGACTGTCCTATGCTGCCCTGATTTTTACAGGAGAATACCTGACAGGCACATTCTTAAACAGAAAGCAGCTTTGTCCCTGGGACTACAGCCGTTCCAAGTGGAACATAAATAAGCTCATCCGGCTGGACTATCTGCCCTTCTGGTTTTTTGCCGGGCTGCTATTTGAAAGGCTTCTTGCAGAAAATGATGCATAAGGGACGGGGTAGAAACTACCTCCGTCCCTGTTCAAGCGCTTTTCTTATTAATCCACATCAAAAATATCATCCACACCGGCACCGATATCCAGCGTATTCAATGTTCTTCTCCTCATACGAGCGGCTTCAGATGCCTCCAGGATATAATTCTTTATCTCTTTGGACTTTTTGACATGTGTGAGTATCAGCTTGGGATGTGTCGTATCCCCGGTAAAGCAGGTTATCGTCCCCATACCGAACATGCGCTCTCCAAGGCTTGCCGTATGCTCCACATCCTGTACCTTGTACATATAGCAGTCATTCTCAACTTTTCTGAAAAAGCCCTGGTCTATCGTAATGATATCATCCTTTATGATGTACTTTGTAAAAGTAAAGGGTAATCCCAAGAACAACCATCTTTTTCTTTCTTCAAATACAATATCTTTGTCCTGCTCTTTTGCCATATTCTTACTCCCTTCGCACATATTGATATGCCTTTATCATAATAGAATACCACTGAAATTATGTTCCTATTATAATGGAAAACACCACAATATGCAAGTCAATCCCAAGTTTTGATGCTCTATAAACTTCTCCAAAATTTCCATTGTAAAATCTTCTTTACACATTGATTCTCCCACCCAATTGTGGTATCATATCCAAAAGAAAAAAAGAAGTAAAAGGAGGGTTATCATGACAGCCAATGAATGTATCAGAGGGCGTAGAAGCATCCGTCAGTTTACCGACAAACCGGTACCTCACGACGTACTTGCCAATATCGTAGAAACAGCCTCCTACGCTCCCAGTTGGAAACACACCCAGATTGTCCGCTATATCGCCATTGAAGGAGAAATAAAGGACAAAATTGCTTCCGAATGCACTTCCTCCTATCCCAAAAACGGAGAAATCATGAAGAATGCTCCCATGGTAATTGCTGTTACTTTTATCAAGAACAGAAGCGGTTTCGAGAGAGACGGTTCCTTCAGCACTCCCAAGGAAGGCGGCTGGCAGATGTTCGACACCGGTATTGCAGCAGAAGCTTTCTGTCTGGCAGCTTATGAGCAGGGACTCGGCACCGTAATTATGGGAATTTTTGATGAAGCCAAGGCAGCTTCTTTATTAGGCATTCCCGAAGATAGAGAATTGGCTGCTCTTATTCCTATCGGTTATCCCGCAGAAGAGCCTGTTGCTCCCAGACGTAAACCTGTGGAGGATTTATTATCCTATATTTGACATAGAATCGAAGAGATTTTTCTCTTCGATTTTTTTCGGAATGGATAACAATATTTCTTATTATCAATGCATTGTCCGTAAATGCGGACGGAAAGGTATATTATGAGACATTTAATGAGCCCGCTTGATTTTTCTGTGGAAGAGTTAAACAAGCTGTTTGACCTTGCAATCGATATTGAACAGCATCCTTCCAAATATGCACATGCCTGTGCCGGCAAGGTACTTGCCACCTGTTTTTATGAACCCAGTACACGTACACGCTTAAGCTTTGAATCTGCCATGATCCATTTGGGTGGAGAGGTTTTGGGCTTCTCTGAGGCTTCCAGTTCTTCTGCCGCCAAGGGGGAAAGCGTATCCGACACCATCCGCATCATTTCCTGCTATGCCGATATCTGCGCCATGCGCCATCCCAAGGAGGGTGCGCCCATGGTTGCTGCTGAAAAATCCGGCATTCCGGTTATCAATGCAGGTGACGGTGGACACCAGCACCCCACCCAGACACTGACAGACCTTTTAACAATCCGTTCCCTAAAGGGGCACCTGGATAACCTGACCATCGGGTTGTGCGGTGATTTGAAATTCGGCCGTACCGTACACTCCCTGATCAACGCCCTGGTGCGCTATCCGGGTATCCGTTTCGTTTTCATCTCCCCGGAAGAGCTTAAGGTACCTGACTACATCACAGACATG
Organism: Lachnospiraceae bacterium; assembly: GCA_051888955.1. Taxonomy (GTDB): domain Bacteria; phylum Bacillota; class Clostridia; order Lachnospirales; family Lachnospiraceae; genus Acetatifactor. The sequence goes on from JBJFCM010000162.1 coordinate 36,784, forward strand.
TTAAAGGAAAAAGGCATTCCTTATGAAGAAGTCATTCGCCTGGAAAATGTAATGCCCTCTCTGGATTTACTCTATATGACCAGGGTGCAGAAGGAACGTTTCTTCAATGAAGAGGATTACGTCCGCTTAAAGGATTTCTATGTACTTGATACCGCCAAAATGGAACTGGCGCGCCCCGATATGCTGGTGCTCCATCCTCTCCCCAGAGTCAATGAGATTTCTGTAGAGGTGGATGATGACCCCAGAGCCGTTTACTTCAAGCAGGCGCAGTACGGCGTATATGTACGCATGGCCCTTATTTTGACACTGCTTGGCATCACTGTAGAATAGGAATGTTTGCGCCGTGTTTTACGGCAGGATGGAGGAAATTATGTTAAATGTTGGAAAAATAGAAGAAGGCTTTGTGCTGGACCATATCAAGGCCGGCAAAAGCATGGATATCTACGAACACCTGCAGCTTGGCAAGCTGGACTGTACCGTTGCCATCATTAAAAATGCCCGCAGTGAAAAGATGGGCAAAAAAGATATCTTAAAAGTAGAATGTGACATTAACCAGCTGGATTTGGACGTCCTCGCTTTCATCGACCACAACATCACGGTCAATGTCATTAAGGACGGAGAAATCGTAGATAAAAAAGAGCTGGTGCTTCCCAAGATGATAAAGAATGTCATCCGCTGCAAGAATCCCCGCTGTATCACCTCTATTGAACAGGGACTGCCTCACATCTTTGTGCTGGCCGATGAAGAAAAGGAAATCTACAGATGCAAATACTGTGAAGAAAAAGCAGGAAATGTATTGAAATAGCACTACATTGAAAGAGCAGAGGAAATCACTTTTTCCTCTGCTCTGCTTTCTTTTTCAACTCTTCCAGTGCTTCCTTGTACTTTACGGAACTCATGGTAGGGTTGTTTCGTATTCTCCGGCTCATGGCCTTAATGCTGCCAAGTCTCTCATTCTTTTCCGTATGCAGCTTATATTCCGTACGAAGGTTGAGAAGCTCTTCCCTCGTATCCTTGGAATATTCTTCCGGCTTCTGTACCAGAGTTTCCTTTATGGTATTCATTCTTCTCTCGATACCTGCCTTTAAGTCCTCAATACGAAGTGCTTCGGCAATAGCATCCTTGCGCTGTTCGATGCTCTCTGAAAGAGCCTCTTTCTTTTGCTCCACGCTCTCCGTAAGTGCTTCCTTTTTCTGTTCAACACTCTCCGCAAAGGCCTCTTTCCTGGAATTCCAGCCGTCGCTTGTCACCGCAATAATAACATCCAGCCGCTTCTGCATCCTGTAAAGCTCGTCCTTCGCTTTTTCCATCTGTACCAGAATATCCCGCAAATCCAGGGCTTCCTTGAAGGACAAAGCAAAATCACTGGCGATATAGACCGTAAGGAGGATTGTCACAACCGTCAATACCCCATTGGGAATTGCCAGTACCAGACTCTCAACCGGCTGATGTATCACATAAGCCATCAAAAGCGTGAAAACGCCCCATGCCAATGAAGAACCCAGGCAGATATGTCCCTGAAAATTAAAAGGCTGGTTGGAATAGTCCCAATAGCGCACCTTGAAAAGAGCCTCCATCACGACACCTGTCACGTACTCCAATAAAGTTGCACCGATGCAGCCGGCAATATAGACTGCCCACCAATGGTCAAGAAAGGGCTTCGATACCACATACATCATAATGGCACCGCTGCCGTAGATTGGCAGAAAAGGGCCTTTCATAAACCCTCTGTTGACCCATTTTCTTTGCTTTATGGATACATAGGAGGATTCAAAGCACCATCCCAGGAAACAATAAAAATAAAAGAAAAACAGCCACTGTATGATCGAATATGTAAACATAACTTCTCCTATCTGTAAACATAGGCCTCTAAGCAAAGCTTGCCTTTTTTCGTTTCGTATTTTACCCCCTGAAATACAAACTTTCCGTATCCCCGCACATTTACGACCTCACCCGGTTTCAAAAGACGGCTGTTATTTTCCACCAGGCGGCCATCCACATACACCCTGGCGCTCTGAAAGAGCAGGATGCTTTCCGTTCTCGAAATATGATAAAGCTTCGCCAGGCATCCGTCAATGCGCAGAGAACTGGTAAGTATTTCCACACTTTTAGGCTCATCAACGTTGGTTTCCCCTATTTTATCGGTAATCTCGCAGCTGACATGGGTGTGCTTTATCTGCAACAGGTTGTCACAGATAAATTCTGCCATGGAAGACAGGCAGTACACAAACCCCTCCCGGTTCCCAATACGGATATCCCCGATGCAGCTCCTCTCAATCCCCAGATTCATCATTGCACCCAGAAAATCCCTATGGGAAAAATCATCGGAAAATTTTGCTATCAGAGGCTTTACATGGATACAGGAAATGGGATAGTCCTCCTCATATCCAAATTCCTCCGGGGAACCAAAACGGATGATTTTCCGCTCTGCCTCCTCATCTCCTCCAAATAAAGCAGGATGGGAAAAAAGAAGCTCCTTTTCCATCCTGTAATAAACATCCAGCTCTGCCAGACCAAGGAAACTGCTGAAGGTAAAAATATTCTGCCTGTAGGATTTGTCCGCAAGGTCTTTCAGCCGTTTCTGCAATTGTATCAGTTCCTTTTCTGAATTCAGCGCCATTTTTACCTTACCCCAATGCCACATCCAGTATCATCATCAGTAAGAATCCCAACAGGAACCCTATGGTACCTGCATGGGAATGCTCACCCAAATGTGCTTCCGGAATCAACTCTTCCACCACTACATATATCATGGCTCCGGCTGCAAAAGACAAAAGCCACGGCATAAAAGGCAGCAATACCGATGCTAACAGCACGGTAATGATACCGAAAACGGGTTCCACGATGCCGGACAGGCAGCCACATACAAACGCCTTAAAAGAAGTGGTTCCTTCTTTTTTAAGAGGCAGAGAAATTGCTGCGCCCTCCGGAAAATTCTGGATACCGATTCCGATTGCCAGTGCAAAAGCAGCTGCATAATCCGCTGTGGAACCGCCGCTTAGTTGCGCATTGGCAAAAGCCAGCCCCATTGCCATTCCTTCCGGAATATTGTGCAGTGTCACTGCAAATATCATCAATGTTGTCCGTGCAAGAGAAGTCTTCGGCCCCTCTGCCTTCGTTTCCCCAATATGAAGGTGGGGAATCAATTTGTCCATCAGGAGTAAAAAAGCGGCTCCAAGTATAAAACCGCCTGCTGCAGGCACCCAGGCAATGCTCCCGCTGCTTTCTGCCTGCTCGATGGCAGGCAACAGCAGGGACCATACGCTGGCGGCAATCATGACGCCCGCTGCAAATCCCAAAAAAGACTTATGCACTGATTCTTTTATTTCCTTTCTGAATAAAAAGACTACGGCTGCACCCAGTGAAGTCATCAACCAGGCAAAACCGGTGCCCTCCAGTGCCAGTAAAATCGTATTCATAGGCTCCACCCTCCTAGCTAAAACTGATTACTTCATTCTTAGGTGCTTTTGCCTTTTCTACGCTGATAGCGTGCAAAATGGGGCCTTCTCCTTTGTAGTCCTCCCAATATTCCTTCGTGACAGTCGCAGTCACTTTCACCCACTGCTTCTGCGTCAGACTGTCAGCATCCTTGTACTCGCAGGCATAGCCCAAAAAGGCCATATCTTCCGCACAGCAGGTCATTGCCATGCGCCCCGGCACAAAATATCCCTTGGGAAAGCCCTCCGGTTTCAATACCATTGCCAGAAATTCAATGGTCTTGCCCTCATATCTTTCCAGATGATCCATGCTGTCCAGATACCAGATACCATATCCGTAATCATCCAGCTTTATCACATCCGCCTTTAAATCATAGGGCAGATCATCCTCCATGATTTCCGTAATCTCGCCATTGGCATCCTCAAAAATGATGTCTGCTCTGGGGTTAACGGCCTTCACATTCCGCTTGTAACTGCTCAGATCAGAAATGCCGTCACAACGGTTAAATATAATCATCTCGGAATTCCGAATCATCTCTGCCAAAAGAGATTTCATGTTGGTGTAGTACATGGGAAAGGTAGAGCCATCGATTGTCGTAATCTGCTGCTCGACCTTCCAGTGCCAGGGCAGCTTCATATTCTTAAAATTCCACATGCCATTATACTCTATGATAATCCGGTCCGGCTTATGCTTTTTCTCCAGTTCAATCAGGTGATTGGGATTGAAATCCTCTTCCTTTTCAATCAGCTCTACCACTGATCTGCTTCTTCTAAGCAGCTCGGCATCATACTCTATTTCCCCCTCTTCACAGAGAAGAATCAGAGTCTTACCCCTTGTCTGGAAATAGGGCTGCGCCAGTGTATAAGTGATAAATTCTGTTTTTCCGCTCTCTAAAAAGCCATTGATTATATATACTGCCTTCATGCAAACAGCTCCTCCAGCTTATCCTCTACCAGCTTGGAACCAATCACACAGAGCTTACCCGTTACCTGGGGCTTGCCTGTCCTGATATCGCTCTCGCCCGGTACATAATCAAAATAGATCCAGGTGCCGTTCTGGGCCGGTACCATGCCCTTTGCACGCAGAATCAAACCGTATTCTCCGTTATCCAAAGCAGAAAGTATCTCTGCAATTCTTCCTTCTGTATATACGGCAGGTGTTTCCTTGCCCCAGCTTGTAAACACCTCATCCGCATGATGATGGTGATGATGGTCATGGTCGTGATCATGGCATCCACAGGTGCAGTCTTCCCCATGCTCATGGTGGTGATGATGATGCTCGTGTTCACACTCCTCGTCGTCATCATCGTGATGATGGTGGTGGTGATGGTGCTCATGTTCGCATTCCTCGTCGTCATCATCGTGGTGGTGGTGATGGTGCTCGTGTTCACACTCCTCATCGTCTTCATCATCGTGGTGATGGTGATGGCCACAGCAGCATTCCTCATCGTCATCGTGGT
>JBJFCM010000163.1:0-1945 GCA_051888955.1 Lachnospiraceae bacterium
ATAATCTATTTCAATGTGGTGCCGAAGATCATACAGATACCTGAGTTCAGCAATCTGCAGCTTTGGTTCTTTACGGTGCTGGTACTGCTGTTGATGCAATATTATAGCAGTTACGGAAAAGGAGGAAAGGACAGGTGGTACTTTTTGGTACCGGCAGCACTAAGCATGGCTTTTGAGGTGCTTGCGTATCCTTCCTGTCTGATTCTGTTTCCATTCTTTCTGGGGTATATTTTCATAAAATCGGTGCATCACAGATGGCGCGACAGTCTTATCTTTGCAGGCACCTGCGGCATCTGCGGAGCGGCATGGCTGCTGCTTGTTTTGCGTAAGCTTACGGTGAGTGAATTGATGCGAAACATCAAAAATGTTGTGACCTTTGATTTGACACATGATATCTCAGGAGCAACTGCCGGCAAAGGAGCAGGCATTCTGGCTAATCTGGCGGGAGGAGCTGCACTGCTTTTGGCAATGGCGGTTGTCAGCGCAGTGATAGTACTGTTGTTAAAGAAGAGGGAGCAAGACATTGCCGGAAAAGCGGTGCTGCCGGTTTTTCTTGTGGTGTTGGTAGTGGTATCGGAGCTGGTACAGCTTTTTTATTGGATTGTATTAAAGTCCGGTTATGAGGTACTGCAGCTTCATCTTTTTGTATTACTTGTAGCAGGGGCTCTTTCCTGGCATTTGGCGGATGACAGGAAAAAAGTGCTGTGGATGGGAATAGCAGGCTCTCTGTTATCCTTGCTGGCTGTAATCTATATCAGCGATTTGGAAATGTTCTATGCTCTGCCCCATGGCCTTTTGGGGCCGCTTTTTAGTGCACTGGTAATGGTGTATGCGCTGCAGCAGACCCTGGGAGAAAAAGGCAGGAAATGGTGCTATCTGCTCTTAACCGGTCTGGCAGTACTGACTATTTTCGGAAAGGGCTTTACTCTTCGGGCAGGACGGGATTATAACACGGTTCTGGAGACCAGAGGTATTATGAAGTACGGTCCGGCAGCAGGTATCGCTACGGACTATATGAATGCCTACATTTACAATGCCAACTATGAAGATTTTATGAGCTATGTGGAACCGGGAGACAAGGTGCTCATTGTGACCAATATGGTCATGTCTGCCGGTACTACTCCCTATATGTTTGAAGATGTGGATATCTGTCATTATTCTATTGTGGATCCAACGGCTTATGATGAAAGACTTCTTACATATTGGGAATTATATCCCGAAAAATATCCCAATGTCATCATCGTGGACTGTTGGTACGGAACGCTTATGGAAGATAAGGATAATTGGATTATGCAGTATATCGAAAAAGAATTTGGGTACACCACAGTAAATGATGGAAAGTATATCAGATTCTACAGAAAATAAGGAAGAAGAAAATGAAGAAAGAAGGTTTCTGGCAATTTATAAAATTCGGTCTGGTGGGTGTTTCCAATACTCTGGTTAGTGAGGGGGTCTACGCTATCCTCGTTTTCCTGGGTGTACATTATCTTCCTGCCAGTTTTATTGGCTTTTCCCTGAGCGTACTGAATGCTTATTATTGGAGCAACAAGTATGTGTTTAAGGAAAGTGAAAGTGGTGAAAAACGGGTCTGGTGGAGAGTACTGTTAAAAACCTACATCGCTTATTTTTGGGGCTATGTGGTGCATGCTCTGTTGCTGGTATTCTGGGTGGATATCGTAAGGATATCCAGATTTATGGGTCCTTTGGCCGGTTTTTTTGCAGGTTTAGGGCTTGAAAAGATGGATGCCCGTATGTTGGGAGAATTGCTGGCTGCCGTTTTGAATCTGATGATAACGGTTCCTATGAACTTTGTTTTGAATAAATACTGGGCATACAGGCAAAAAGAAAGAGGAAAAAGCGAATATGAAGAATAGGTATACCGATGGAAAGATTTATCTGCGCCCCATGACGGGGGAGGATACGGACAATATCGTGAGATGGCGTA
>JBJFCM010000164.1:0-1933 GCA_051888955.1 Lachnospiraceae bacterium
CATGTAGGCCAGGTCCACATAGAGAGGCAGATTGGGCATTTTTTCAATAAACATGGCGGTTTTCCTCCTTGTAATGAGCGTAGCATAAAATGTTAAAAATAACAACCATACATTTAAAAGAAGTCAGAAATAAGGATTGCAATGTCTATGTGATACGGTTAAAATAATAGATAAAGAGTTGCCTACGGTCAGGAATGGGGTAAGGCAGCAAAATGAGAAGGAGAGGGAATATGGGAATTACCTATAACGAAGCGAACAAAAGCTTCAAGCTGGATACAAAGAGTGCATCCTACGTTATCGGTATCGTGGATGCAGAGCAGTTCGTGGGACATGCTTATTTTGGAAAGAAATTAGGAGAGGATGATGTGACCTACCTGCTTCGGACGGGGGAGGCACCTTTTACACCAGAAAAAAACGCCAGAGACAGACTTTCTTTCCTGGACTGCTTTCCGATGGAATATCCTACGGGCGGTATCGGAGATTACAGAGAGAGCGCTATTGTGGTGCGTGACAATGGCGGGCACAGGGCATTGCAGTTGACCCTGGAGGACTATACGATATATAATGGGAAAAAGAAGCTGGAAGGGCTGCCTGCTACCTGGGGTAGCGAGGAGGATACGCAGACGCTGGAACTGGTGTTGCGGGATCAGGTTTTAAATGTGAAGGTAGTGCTTTCCTACAGTGTCTTTGATGGGATAGATGCCGTGGCCAGAAGCGCGAAGCTGATTAACGAGGGCGAGGAACCGGTCTACATCGAGAGAATGATGTCCGCCTCCATCGATATGGATGACAGAGAATATGACAAGATTCTGCTGCATGGTTCCTGGGCAAGAGAGCGGCATATCGACAGGACGCCGTTAAACTACGGCGTACAGAGCATGTCCTCTGTAAGGGGCGAGGAGGGCCATCAGACCCATCCGTTCATGGCACTGTTGGAAAAGACTGCTACGCAGGATGCCGGGGAAGTATATGGCATCAACCTGATTTATTCCGGCAATTTCCTGACCTTGGCAGATAAGGGACAGTTTGATAATGTCCGGCTGATGACAGGTATCAACCCCGAGGGCTTTTGCTGGAAGTGCAATCCGGGAGAGAGTTTCCAGGCACCGGAAGCCGCGCTGGTATATTCCGCAGAGGGTATTGGCGGCATGAGCCGTGCTTTTCATGATTTGTACAGAGAGCATTTGATCCGCGGAGAGTACAGGGACAAAAAGCGTCCTATCCTGATTAACAACTGGGAAGCTACTTATTTTGATTTTAATACAGACAAGCTGTTAGCTATCGCAAAGGAGGCTGCGGGGCTTGGCATTGAAATGCTGGTCATGGACGACGGCTGGTTCGGCAATCGCTGTGATGACAACCGCGCACTGGGTGACTGGGATGTCAACGAAGAAAAGCTGCAGGGCGGTTTGAAATATCTGGTGGATGAAGTGAACAAGCTGGGGATGAAGTTTGGTATCTGGTTTGAGCCGGAGATGATCAGTCCGGATTCTGAACTGTATCGTGCGCATCCTGACTGGGCCATCCGGATACCCGGAAGGACACCGGGACTGGCCAGAAATCAGCTGGTGCTGGATATGTCCCGCAGGGAGATACAGGACTATATCTTTGATAAAGTGGCAGCAGTATTAAGAAGCGCCAATATCGAGTATGTGAAGTGGGATATGAACAGACCTCTTTCCGATATGGGCAGCGCAGCTCTTTCAGGGGATTGCCAGGGCGAGCTGTTCCACAGATATGTGCTGGGCATGTACAGATTGCAGGAGAGACTGACTACGGAATTCCCGCATCTGCTTTTGGAGAACTGCTCCGGTGGCGGCGCAAGATTCGATGCAGGTATGCTGTATTACAGTCCGCAGATCTGGTGCTCCGATGATACAGATGCCATTGAGAGACTGTCCATTCAGGAGGGTACGGCGCTTATTTATCCCCT
>JBJFCM010000165.1:0-8354 GCA_051888955.1 Lachnospiraceae bacterium
TTTTTCATATTTTTTCTGTCTGCATATCCGGCAGATGCCATCAACGATAGCACTTGCATTCTTCCGGAGTTTTCTCCATTCTTGAAAATGGTCTCCTCGCCCTCATCCTTGGTTATTCTCCCCTCTCTCCACTCCGCAAACCACACTGCCAACCGGCCTGCGCCCCACAGAGCCAGTATCCATACACAAAGCGCTGCTGCTGTCCCTGCGAATCCGGAAACTTTGCCGGAAAACAATACCGTAAACGCGGATTTGATATAGGTGGTAGGCAGTACAGCCGCTATCCGCTCCACCACCTGTGGCAGAAGTGCTGTAGGCAGAAAACAGCCGGAAGCATACCCCAAAATCACTGCCGTTATTCCCACTAAAAGCACTGCCGTACGTCTGTCGTCCGCCAGTTGATAAAGAAATTGCAGGAGAGCCGCCGCACAACATAGGGCCAGGGTCAAAAGCAGCAGGCCCTTGCCTGTAATGACGACCGGCAGTATCCGCCGCATTTCTTCTGACAGCCATAGCAAAGCCAGAGGCAGCATCACCACACACAGCAATCCCATCGATACCAGTATCCTGCTCGCCATCTGGGCGCCAACAGGGATACCCAGCCTCTTAGCTGCCATCTTTTGCTCTACCACGCTACGTTTACTGTACCTGCCAAAAAAAAGTCCCGCAAGCAACAAATATACTGTAAAAAAGGCGCTGCCATAATAGAGGGCAATGCTCTGCCCGCCTGTTACAGACAGGGATTTTTCCTGAAAATACCGCTCCCTGTTCAACACCAATCCCAGGTTGAAAGCATCTATTTCCTCATACATGGAAGTAAGACTCTTCTGCAGAGTGTCCGTTTCTGCCTGTGTGGCTGCAGTTCCTTCCTGCCCGGCATGCATATTTAACATAAGGTCATGGGTGGCATAGATTTCTGCCTGGGCAGTCCGAAGCATTCCCACACCGGCATTAGCCAGTTCCTCGAACACCTGCCCAAGCGCCGCCGCATCCTCCGATACATACAGTCTGGCCGGTTCATTGCTGCCGGTCAGAATTCCTTCCACCACATGTTCAGGCAGCACCAGCAGGGCAGCAAGCTCTCCCTCTTCTACCATTCTTTCCCCTTCTGCCTGCTCTACCGAAATCAGCCGGCACCAGCTTTTTACCGATTCCAGATTTTCAATATAGGAAACCGCCAGGTTTGTCAGCCTGTCCTCCGGTGCTGTCAGTCCCACCTGTACAAGGCCCTGCTCCTGTTCATCTGACAGCATTTTCTGCACGCAAAAAGCAATCATACCGGCTGCCAGCGCCACTATGACTGCTTTTATCAGGATAGCGGGCAGCAGCACGGCCGCCCGCTTATATTCTGTTCTCAGAAAATGCAGATATCTTTTCATTTACCAAAATAAACCCAGTATCGAATCGTATATTTCATCCAGCAGATCATCCACCTGTGACTCACTCATGCCGAACAAATCTGTTGCTTCAGCCGGTATCGTAATGGTTCCCGTAAAAGGCTCCATTCCTATCTTACCGGTAATCTTGCACAATTCCTCTCCGTCCTCCTGCACGCTCAGTCTGCCCAGCTTTGCAGTAAAGCTCTCTCCCGTCACAATGTCAGAAAAGCTGCTCTCCGCTTCTATTCTGATGTTGTCCCATTCATCCGCAAGCAGCACGCTACAAGCGAATTCCTTCTCATCATAGTCCCATTCATCACTGTATACGATTCTCAGTGCTTCCACGCCTTCTTCATCTGTAAAAATCAGCTTGACTATGCTCTCGCAGCCGTCCTCTTCCATAAAGATGCCGCTGTCCATGGACAGGAGCAGCTCCTCATCCTCTGCTGTAAACCGTATGCTTCCTTCCACCTCATCCAAAACACGTTCTTCTCCCGAAAAAGCAATATCCAGATCAATGGTTTCCAGCTCTGCGTCCTGTAATTCAATTGCTTCCGGTGTATAGATGCTGACAATACGGCTCTTATTATCCATGTAGATGCAGATTTCCACATCCTCCGCCAGCTTAAAGGAAAATACATCCTCATATTCGCTGCCCTTCATTTCCTCATTCAGCTCTTTAAAAAACCGATTCAGAGAAAGCTTAGTAAGAGTAACACGGACTCCCTTGCATTTGATGAGCCTGCCATTTCTGTAGATTTCCAGCACATCACCGGCATCCTCCACCGTCATGGTATCCCGGATATACTGCAGGTTCTCTGTAATCACCGCTGTCAACTCATCATCAACGGCTTCTTCCTCATCAGGGAACAGCTCATAGGAGAAATCCTCCTCCACATCCAGGCCCAGTTCCTCAGCCCAGACTGATGCATTGTAATCTCTGCCAAGAGTATCCGCATTGAAAAAGTAAGTACCCTCCACCAGATTCGGAAAGCTTAAATATACTCTGTTATCTGCTGCCGCAATCGCTGCCTCTACCAGATGGATATTGAAGGTGCTTATGACCATATCGCCATCCACCATCTCGTTCGGATAGTCATAATGTGTCGTCGTATCAATACCAAAGGTGCCAAATTCGCCCAATCCGGGAATTGTCATGTCCAATCCCATTTCCAGGGAATAGGGTTCTGTCTTCATTTTCTCTGCAATCGTATCGTAGTCGATTTCCTTCATGACAGGATTCTCATATTCGGCAAGCTCCTTCGCCATATTGGCAAAGCCTCTTGCCAGTCTTGCTTCCGGCGAATTGAACACCAGTCTGTAAATAAGAACGGCTGCTATGGTAAGCAGGATCACTACCGCTATGACAATCCCTGCAATCAGACCACCCCTGCCCTTTTTCTTTCCGCCTTCCTCCGACATAGGCTGTAACTGCCCATATTGGTATCCCTGCTGTAAATTGTTCTCTCCCATTTGATTCACGTCCATTTTTTCTCCTCCGTATCCCCTTTTATTAAAGTAACTGTCGCATCAGCGCATCTCCCCGCAGCATCCGGTCTATCTCCCGGCTCCTGCCGTCTGTCAGCACATATATTTTGTCACAGATGTCCAAATCGCTCTCTTCATGGGTAGCAAGGATGATAGTGCCACCCGATTCCTTGAATTCCTCCAGATATTTCCTTACCTCTGCCTTGCCGGGCAGATCCAGCGCAGCTCCCGGCTCATCCAACAGTAAGACGGAAGGATGACCTGCCAGTGCACAACCGATACTCACCCGCTTTTTCATGCCGCCGGAAAGCTTACTGACCTTCATGCGGCACATTTCCTCAAGCCCCAGCCTATGTAGTGTGCCCTCCTGCAACTCCTGTCTGAGCACCGCTTTCTCCTCATACCATAAGAGCAGATTGTCCCAGACGGAAAGCTCTGCAATCAGATTGTTTTCCTGTGGCACATAACCGGTATACCGGATGAACAGCTTTTCCTGCTGCTTACGGCTACCCGATGCCTCACTGTCAAATGCAGTATTGCCTTCAAAAGCTATCCTTCCTCTGTCAGCCCGCCGCATTCCCGCTAAAATCGCAAGAAGCGTGGATTTCCCGCAGCCGTTTGCACCTACTATCCCGATGCACTCCCCGGTATCTGCGGATAAATCCACGCCCTTAAGCACCTTTTTCCTGCCATATGCACTTTCAATGCCGGTTACACAGATACGTTCCATCCATTTCCTCACTTTGTATGCAACGCCTGCCTTGCGTCTGCGTTGTATTTAGGTCAATCATACCATAATTCAGGCCTTTATACAACGCAGATTTCATAATTATGATTTGCAGATACACTCAAAAATCTTTCTGCAGGCACTCTGGCACCTGCAGCCTAACCCTGCGCGCAGTACCCTGAAAATTCCCCACATGCCGGACTCCACATCCCATTTCAGGCTGCCTGAACGGTAAAGATAATCGCCGGGACAAGAGGCCCCATCCTGCAACTCCATGTTGAAGGTATTTCCAATGCTGACAGCACCCTGCATGGGAATCACTCTGGAGAACGGATCCTTCGGCTGCTGCCTCCAGGTATGCCCATGGATGCCAAATCCCACGTTTCTCGGCTTATCCGCCGGCATCACGGTCCTGAAGACGACTCTCTCCCCTGCATAGGCCTTAAATATCGGCGTTGCCGGGTCCCCGTGTACCTTACTGTTGAAAATCTTGGAAATCCTGCTATCTGCTTTCAGTCTGTTGGCAAATCTCTCCGAGCGGTAGTTATAGCCTTTTTCTCCCGTATCTTCGTCGTCCACATCCTCTCCGTCTTCTCCCACTGTAGTTTTGACCAGTTCCCCGTCTTTATCCAGCATACGGATACCGTTTTGCACAAACACCACGCATTCCCGGAAGCTATCTATACCCGGCGCAGTGATGACGGCCTCTTCCTCATATAACGTCTGTGCCAGAGAAGTGCTCCGATACCATTTTGCTCCCGGCGGCTCTATCAAAATCGTCCCGAACAGGCCGTGGTATCTGTGATTTCTCATATCACCAAAGGATTGAACGGTACAGGTCCCGTATTCCTGATCCGCATACCAAAAATATTTTTTGCTTTCTCCCACCCCTACCGTCTGCTCTCTGTTGTTATAGCCTACATTGATACCGGAATCTCTTACAGGGTCATAGTGCAAAAACTGCGGATTTAGGGATACCCGCATGGACGGCGTATGCTCTTTATCCAGGGGTACCCGTGGATAGTCAAAATAGGGAATAGGCTTTTTTTCCTCAAAAAGATTGTGAAGCGTTATTTCAATCCAGTCACCGGCATTGGCCCGCAGAATCAGGGGCTTGGGCTGGTAGTTTTCGCATCTTGCATTTTTAGCGTCCTTTAGCGGCACGAACAGCAGGCCATCCGGATCATGGTCCCCGTGGCAATTAAAGGGAATATCCCTTTGAATCGCTGCTATTTCATACCTCCTGACAATGGCATCCTTACCGGGACAGGGCGGCAGCGGCAGTATCCTGCTCTTTCCTTTACAGAGCGGTTTCAGCCGCTTCTGCCGGCATTCGTAAGCTCTGATAATGCCCCACAGCCCCAGCCAGGCATCGTCGATTCCTCCACAGTAATAAAGATAATCTCCCGGCAGATACTGCTTTGTCACATGCACATTAAAGGCCTCCGAAATGCCAATGGTCTGGGAAGCCACATCCGGTGAAAAGGCATCCGTCACTTCTTTTTTCCAGGACATGCCTGTCAGATTGAAAGCATGCTGTTCCTCATGGGCACCATCCAACAGCCTGATCATGAGTTCATCTCCCGGATACGTTTCCAAAATCGGCGTCGCCGGATCCCCATGCACCAGTGAACTGAAAATATAAGCCGGATCCTCATGGCATTTCAGTCTCTCCCGCATAGGCTCTGAACGATAGTTGATACCCATCACCCCCGGGTCATCATGGGAACCGGGAACCTTGGGCGGATTCAGTGCCTTTCCGTCTTTATCAAACAACAGTGCAAAGTCGTGTACAAAGAGCGCAAATTCCCTGAAAGAGGTGCCATCAGGCCTTTTGATGACAGCTTTGGTTCCCCATTTCAGTTCTTTTCCTGTCCGTATATTGTGGAAGGTAGCTCCGGCCTCTTCCACGATTAGTGCACCGAACACGCCGTGCTGCTGATGGGAGTTGGCATACAGATGGTCATGGAAAAATACCGTCCGCAGCTCTGTATTGGCAAAGAACCTCTCAATCAGGGTTTCGTATTTTCTGGCACCGGCAATATTGTTCCAACCGTTTGCCGCACCGTCTGACACAATCGTATCAAATTTCACCAGATGGATATGAAATCCCGCAATATCTGTTATCGTCTCCATCTGGAAGGGGCTTTCCTCCAGCATTTCCGGCAGCAGATTGGTCAGCCGTACTTCAATACAGTCCCCTGCATTGGCACGGATGACAAGGGGCTCTGCCTTCAGCTTTCCTTCTTCTATCTTTCTCACATAATTATCCAGTCCGCCATGTTTTTCCAGTTCTTCCTTTGTAACAAAAAATCTGCCCTGGGGATCATGCCAGCCGTAACGGTTATATATCACCTTAGCCTGCACTAAAGCAAGTTCAAATACCTTGACATCTTTCTCCTCACATTGACTGCCTTTGTGCCTGCTTCCCCCGTCCGTATGGCAGGGACAGGTATCCGTGTAGAGGGCGCCCGGTTCGAAATTCTTTACAAAGTTCGCCCGCTCCAGTTCTGTAGGTTCTATTACATTATTTCCGTCCGCATCCAAAATACCCAAAGGCGGCTGCAGAGGCCTTTCTCCGAATTCTCCGTTGATAAAATTCGGATATCCGGGATGGCACTCATCCTTTTCCGGTGGCGGTACTCTGTCCCGCAGGGGCTTTAGCGGCGCTATCCTGGTGCCGTCCGGCAGCCTCCCCGTTCCATCCTCCAGCCTGTCGTGTACTCTCCAGAGCGTCCACATGCCCTCGTGAAAATGAGGATAGAGGTGGCAATGGAAAATAGCGTCTCCAATCATGCCGTTTAAGCTTCCTGCACCGTGCAGGATATCCAGTGTATAGCATTCCTGGGGGCTTAAGGAAATGGAGTCGATAATCGTGGAATTGGGATTATCCCCCTCCAGCCTCCACTGGTGGTTGTGCAAATGAAAAACGTGGGTTTCCTTCACGCCGCCGTGTATCAGCCGTATCTTTGACGGATCCCCTACATATGCCCGTAAAAGCGGTGGAGCAGGGTCCCCATATACCCAGGAGCTCATGGAAATATCTTCCCCCGTATCTCCATGTTCTTCCGTAAGAGGCAGTCGGTTTCTCATCGGTTCCGAGCGATAGCTGATAGCCGTCGTCATGTCCGGCAGCCCGGTATGGGGATTCACCGGCTGGTTTCCGTCCTTATTTTTTATTTCCAGTTCATCATGAAAAAATACCGCATACTCTCTGAAAGCCGGCTTTACCGGATGGTAGATATCGGCAAACAGACCGCTTTCCAACTCCTCTCCCGTTTCCGGATGAAGCCATTTCGATTCCGGTGCTTCCACGATGATAGCACCGAAAAGACCGTGCACATTAGTGCCTTCCTCACTGCTTCGCGTATCTCCCATATCCTGAAAAGCAAACACGCCCTCTTTTATTGCGTACCAGGTGTAGGTAATCCGGCTCTGGGTAGTGGAATCCCTGTTACAGCCTACGCTTGCACCGTCTGATGTCTGCACATCATAGGCAAGCCCCTGCACATGGATGGAAAGCGGTCGGTTCTGGGAATGGGTGAAAGTAACCTCCACCTTGTCACCTACATTGGCACGGATGACCAGCGGCATTACCTCCTCGAAGGGCTGAGGCGGATTCAGCGCAAAATTGCGAAGCGCCCCCTCTTTTATCCTATCCGCATCCTTCTTCAGTACATAGAGCAATCCATTTGGGTCATGGTCACCATATTTATTGTATACAATAGGAATTTCAATTGCTTCTATTTCATAAAATCTTGTTTTTTCCGTGCTCGGATAATTACACAGTTCCATATCCACATCCTCCTTCTTTACCTTCCGTCTTCTAAGATGCGAATATAGTGGTTTGCTTCACGGAGTACATGGTCTGCAAGAAGAGGGAGTATAATGGATGCTATCTTGCATTCCAGGATTCCTTCCGCTCCTGCTGCTTTAAAGTCACGATATTTCAGGGTTTCTTCCAGCGTTTTCCTCGTCAGTTCATCCATAGCCCGGCAATCCTGCTTCTTTGCCATTTCCAAAAGTTTCTTATACTCTTCTGCAAAATCATCCGCCGTATCGATCAGTTTTTCCTCAGTCGGATCCAGCAGGCCGCGAATGAACAATGCGTGCTCCATCATGATCTGATTCCAGAACTCCTCCGTTTCTCTTAAGTCCTGTCTGGTGATTCTTCTGTTCTCCATCAAATCCTCTATGGTAACACAATACAATCTGGCTTCCCTGATGATGTGCTGAATGAGAAGCGGGTAATTGGCCGTGAAAAGTCTGGCATCCCCCACCTCTTTCAAAATCCTTTCTTTAAACTCTATCAATTCCTTTAACAGTCTGACAGCCCGTTCATTGATTCGATGCACAGCTCTGTTCAGTTCCCTGTTATCCTCCCAGCCGCGTCCCGGGCGAAGACGATGCTGCATGGTAGTAATCCTGCTGTCAATGGCAACACCGCTTAACTTCTCGGTTCTTTCTTCCGCCGGCAACGTAAATTCTGTCACCAGTTCATCCGAACGCAAAATATTTCTGCCCACTCTTCCGTCTGCCAACCGGGTTACCTCTGCCAGCAGATCTTCAAACTGTTCCTTGAACCAGTCCGCTCTTTTAATCCATTCCTCATCCTTGCACGGAAAACCGGCCTCCAAGAAAAGCGCATGTTCCTTCATGATCCTGGCAAAAAAAAGATGGGTTTCTATTGATAATACCGCATAATTTTCCATAGTACTTCATACCTTTATAGTTTGGGTTTGTATATTATATGCGGTGAA
>JBJFCM010000166.1:0-8325 GCA_051888955.1 Lachnospiraceae bacterium
CATGGGGGCAGCTGCCTTTGGTACCTACAAAGGCATTTCCCATCTGTTGGGCAGTGGTGCATATCCTTCCCGCATGCAGGACATCCTGGCTCTTTTCCCGGCTATCCTCATCGGCTGTATGGTGTACTTCGTGCTGGAAATCGTCCTGAAAGGCATCACCGAGTCAGAACTTCGTGCCATCCCCAAAGGCTATCTGATGGTCAGATTAGCCAAGAAATGTCATTTGTTGTAAAGCTAAAAAGAAAGGAGGCCTATCATGGCCTTTGACGGAATCACCATCGCAAACGTAGTGAAAGAAATGCAGGACACCCTGATCGGCGGCCGCATCTACAAGATCGCTCAGCCGGAGCCGGATGAACTTCTGCTTACCATAAAAGGAACCGACGGTCAATATCGTCTGTTCATTTCGGCGGGTGCATCCCTGCCGCTTATTTATCTGACAGAGAAAAATAAACAGGGGCCTATGACGGCCCCCAATTTCTGTATGCTCTTAAGAAAGCATCTGCAGAACGGCAGGATTACAGAAATCAGCCAGCCCGGTCTGGAACGAATCATCCATATCGATGTGGAGCATTTGAATGAGATGGGTGATCTGTGCCGCAAGAAGCTGATTGTGGAAATCATGGGCAAATACAGCAATATTATTTTCTGTGATGACAAGGACATGATTATCGACAGTATCAAGCATGTGTCCGGTCTGGTCAGTTCAGTCCGGGAGGTACTTCCCGGTAAGCCCTATTTTGTGGCAGATACGACCCATAAGAACGACCCGCTGGAGGCGGAAGAATCCTCCTTTGTGCAGATTATGCAGGCGGCACCGATGCCGGTCTTTAAAGCTATTTATACATCCTATACCGGTATTTCTCCTATCATAGCCCAGGAACTGTGCCACAGGGCAGGGATAGACGGTGAGCAGCCTACAGCAGCCTTTGATACAGAGGCTTTGAACAGGCTGTATGCGGAGTTTAGTACTATGATGCAGGCGGTAAAGGAGGGAAGCTTTGCTCCCTGTATCGCTTATACGGGAAAGAAGCCGGTGGAATTTGCGGCGTTTCCGCTTACCATGTATGACCGGGGGGAAGGGGCGGCAGACGACAGCACAGGAGGGGATTCCCTGAAAGCGTATGCGTCCATGTCCGGGCTCTTGGAAGGCTACTATGCGGAAAAGAATGCCCTCACCAGAATACGGCAGAAGTCTGCGGACTTGCGTAAGATTGTGCAGACGGCCCTGGAGCGCAATGTGAAAAAGTACGATTTGCAGCTTCAGCAGATGAAGGATACCGAAAAAAGAGATACCTATCGTGTATATGGCGAATTGATTAATACCTATGGCTATGGTGTGGAAGAGGGCGCTAAATCCTTTGAAGCTCTCAACTATTATACCAATGAGATGATAACGATTCCTTTAGACACTACCCTTTCCACCGGTGAAAATGCCAAAAGATATTTTGAAAAATACGGTAAAATGAAACGGACCTATGAGGCCCTGACGGAATTGACTGAAGAGGTCAAGAATGAAATCGAACACCTGAAATCCATCAGTGCGGCATTGGATATTGCGGTGGGAGAAGAGGATCTGGTGCAGATTAAAGAGGAGCTGATTGAAAGCGGTTATATCCGTAGAAAGGGCGGTACCAAAAAGGTAAAGGTCACAAGCCGGCCCTTCCACTATGTGAGCAGTGACGGCTACGATATGTATGTGGGGAAAAATAATTTCCAGAACGATGAACTCACCTTTAAATTTGCAACCGGCAATGACTGGTGGTTCCATGCCAAGGGCTGTCCCGGTTCTCATGTCATCGTAAAATGTAAGGGAAATGAAGAAATGCCGGATACCACCTTTGAAGAGGCCGCGCGCCTTGCAGCTTACTATTCCACCGGCAGGGATCAGGGCAAGGTGGAGGTGGATTATATCCAGAAAAAGCATGTGAAGAAACCGAATGGTGCCAAACCCGGCTTCGTGGTCTACTACACCAATTTTTCCATGGCAATTGATGCGGATATTTCGGGACTAAGACAGGCAGAGTAAGGAGAATGACGATGGAAAAACAGAAGCTGTTGATGAAAAGGCTTTCTGAGGAAGAGATACTTTTTATCTATAACGGGGTGGCAAGAGAGCATTTTCCCCAAGAGGAGTTAAAACCGGTGGAAATCATTAAGCGGTTACTGGCTGCTGGTGGTTATGAAGGGCTGGGGCTTTTTGAAGAGGATAAGCTGGTCGGTTATGCTTTTTTTGTAAAAATACCCCAAAAGGACATCCTGCTTTTGGACTATTATGCCGTAATGGCAGAGTATAGGAACGGCGGCATGGGCAGCCTGTTTTTGCAGAGGATGAAGGAAGCTTACAGGGACGAGGCAGCCATCCTTTTAGAGACAGAGGAACCCTCTCTTGCACAAAATGAAGCGGAGGCAGACCTGCGCAGAAGGCGCAACGCCTTTTATGTGAGAAACGGTGCTGTTAAGACAAGGGTAAAGAGCAGGCTTTACGTTGTGGAACTGGGAGTTTTGTACCTTCCGCTTCGCAGGACAATGACGGATGAAGAGGTAATGGAGGAGCTGGACGAAATTTACCGCTTTATGCTCAGGGAAGAAAATTACGAAAAATATGCAAAGGTAGCACTGCTTGACTAAATCCTTACTTTTTAATATAATAAAACAGTATGCAGTAATGTACGGGGAGAAGGGCTGCATCGGGAAGAAGGTATATAGATGATTAAGAGCATGACCGGGTTCGGCAGATGTGAAATGATGGAAGGAAGCCGTAAATTCACGGTAGAGATGAAATCTGTCAATCACAGGTATCTGGATGTAAATATCAAGATGCCTAAGAAGCTTAATTTTTTTGAATCCTCTATCCGGAGTGAACTGAAGAATTACATACAGCGCGGTAAGGTGGATATTTTTATTTCTTATGAGGATTTTTCCGAATCGACGGGATGCGTCAAGTACAATAAGGAGATTGCAGCAGAGTATCTTGCTTATCTGCGCCAGATGGCGGGGGAATTCGGACTGGATGATGACGTGCGGGTATCCACCCTGGCCAGGTATCCGGAGGTGTTCACCTTAGAGGAGCAGGAAGAGGATGCGGATGAACTCTGGAAGGAGCTTTCAAAGGCGTTAAAGCAGGCTGCGGAAGGTTTTGTGGAGACCCGTATCAAAGAGGGTGAGAATTTAAAGAACGATTTGCTGGAAAAGCTGGACGGCATGCTTACCCATGTGGACTTTATTATGGAGCGTTCTCCAATCATTATTGCAGATTACAAGCAGAAGCTGTATGATAAGGTGCAGGATTTGCTGCAGGATAAGCAGATAGATGACAGCAGGCTTCTGATGGAAGTGACTATTTTTGCGGATAAGGTCTGTGTGGATGAGGAACTGGTACGCTTAAGAAGCCATATCGAGGCTACGAAGGCAGCTCTGATAGAGGGTGGCAGCGTCGGCAGGAAGCTGGACTTCATTGCCCAGGAGATGAACAGAGAAGCCAATACTATCCTGAGCAAGACCACTGATTTAGAGATATCTTCCCGTGCCATCGAATTAAAGACGGAGATAGAAAAGGTCCGCGAGCAGATACAGAATATTGAATAGAGGAAGTTTTAAAATATGGACAAACTGATTCATATCGGCTTCGGCAATATTGTAAATACCGGTAAGATCATTGCCATTGTCAGCCCGGATTCGGCACCGATTAAGCGCATGGTGCAGAAGGCTAAGGAAAGTGGTATGGCAATTGATGCCACCCAGGGGCGCAAGACAAAGGCGGTACTGGTGATGGAAAACAGCCAGATTGTACTGTCAGCTCTGTTGCCTGAGACCATAGCGGGCAGAGCGCAGGTGGCAGGCTGTAGTGATACAACTGCATTGGAAAAGCATGATACTGTTTGCGGCGATGCTGCCGCAGAGCCAGATGACAGACAGTCAGAAAGTGGTGAAGAGGATGAGTAAGGGCATATTAATCGTGTTGTCGGGATTCTCCGGTGCAGGTAAGGGGACGCTCATGAAAGAGCTTATGAGGACCTATGGCAATTATGCGCTGTCCATTTCCATGACGACCAGAAATCCCCGGCCGGGCGAGCAGGACGGCAGGGAATACTTCTTCTCTACGAGAGAAGCTTTTGAAGAAAAGATTGCACAAAACGGATTAATAGAGTATGCTGAATATTGCGGCAATTATTATGGAACACCCAGGGACTATGTGGAACAGCAGCTCGCGGCAGGTAAGGATGTTATTCTGGAGATTGAGATACAGGGCATGCGCAAGGTGAAGAAGATGTTTCCCCAGATGCTTCCTCTGTTTGTGACGCCGCCAAGTGCAGACGAGCTGGAACGGCGTCTTCGCGGCAGAGGTACCGAGACGGAGGAGGTCATTGCCAAAAGGCTCAAGACCGCCATCGTAGAATCGGAAGGTATTGAGGATTATGAATATATTGTAATCAACGATGACCTGGAAACCTGTGTGAAAGAGATTCACAGCATCGTGCAGGCAGCTAAGAGAGTGCCGGCGCGGAATGAAGAATTTATCAATAATATTAGAGACGAACTTAGGTTAAAGTCGAAAGGAGAATAATTAATATGTTACATCCATCTTATACTGATTTAATGAAGGTCGTAAATGCGGACGTAGAGCCGGGAGAGGAACCTGTAGTAAGCAGCAGATACTCCATCGTGATGGCGACCTCCAAGAGAGCAAGACAGATTATTGCAGGAGATGAACCTCTGGTGGACGGCACCGGCAAAAAGCCTTTGTCCATTGCCGTAGAGGAGTTGAACGAGGGTAAGATCAAAATCATCAACGATGAAGAGGAACAACAGGCATAATCCAATAGAAAAGGGGCTGTCATAAACAGCCCTTTTCTTAACGAATAAAGTGAGAGGTAATATCATTATGAAGATTATGTTTGTTTCCCTGGGGTGTGACAAGAATCTGGTAGATTCCGAAATGATGCTTGGAATGCTTAGGGAAAAGGGCTACGAGTTTACGGATGAGGAAGAAGAAGCTGATATCGTAGTGGTCAATACCTGCTGTTTTATCAATGATGCCAAGGAAGAGAGCATCAATACGCTGTTAGAGATGGCAGAACTGCGAAAGAGCGGGCAGTTAAAGGCGCTGGTAGCGGCAGGCTGCCTGGCCGAACGGTATAAAGAGGAGATACAAAAGGAAATACCGGAGGTGGATGCGATTTTAGGCACCATGGCGATAGATTCCGTAGCGACTGCAATCGAAGAAGTGTTGTCCGGACACAGGGAGAACCACTACCGGGATATTGATGCGGAGCCCGTTTATGGCAAAAAGAGAATCGTGACGACGGGCGGTCATTATGCTTATTTGAAGATAGCGGAGGGCTGTGATAAGCACTGTACCTACTGCATTATTCCAAAGGTAAGGGGCAGATACCGCTCCGTGCCCATGGAGAGCCTGCTTAAGGAAGCGGAAGAACTGGCTGAGAGCGGTGTGAAGGAATTGATTCTGGTAGCACAAGAAACCACGCTGTACGGACGGGATTTATATGGAAAAAAGAGTCTTCCCCAGTTATTGCACAAGCTGGCAGCGATACCGGGAATTTACTGGATAAGGATTTTATACTGTTATCCGGAAGAGATAGATGACGAGCTGATTGCCGCAATCAAGGCGGAGGAAAAGGTCTGCAAGTATCTGGATATTCCCATTCAGCATGCCTCGGACAGGATTTTGAAGCGGATGGGAAGACGTACCTCCAAAGAAGATCTGATGCATATTATCAGCAGGCTGCGGGAAGAAATTCCGGATATCTGCCTGCGGACGACCCTCATTACCGGCTTCCCGGGTGAGACAGAAAAAGATCATGAGGAAATGCTGGCCTTTGTGGATGAAATGGAATTTGACAGGCTGGGAGTATTCACCTATTCCCAGGAAGAGGATACGCCGGCAGCGGCTATGCCGGATCAGATTGACGAAGAGGTCAAGGCAGCCCGTCAGGCTGAATTGATGGAGCTGCAGCAGGAGATTGCATTTGAAAAAGCAGAGGATATGGTAGGAAAGGTGCTCACCGTAATGGTAGAGGGAAAAGTGGCGGACGAGGATGCCTATGTAGCGCGCACCTACAGGGATGCACCGGGCGTGGACGGCTATCTGTTCATCAATACTACTGCAAATCTGATGACCGGCGATTTTGTAAAGGTACAGGTCACAGGTTCCAATGA
Organism: Lachnospiraceae bacterium; assembly: GCA_051888955.1. Classification (GTDB taxonomy): domain Bacteria; phylum Bacillota; class Clostridia; order Lachnospirales; family Lachnospiraceae; genus Acetatifactor. The sequence goes on from JBJFCM010000166.1 coordinate 6,181, forward strand.
ATACGATTTGATAGGAGAGATATATCATGAATTTACCGAATAAACTCACAATTTTCCGAATGATTTTAATTGTACCGTTTGTGTTGCTGCTTTTGGGCGGCTTTCATGAATGGGGCTGGTTTATGGCTATCTTTGGTGGCATTTTAGAGTATGTGGACTATATTGCACTGGCAATCTTTATTATTGCCAGCCTGACCGATCTGATTGACGGTAAAATCGCCAGAAAGTACAATCTGGTAACGAATTTTGGAAAGTTTATGGATCCCTTAGCGGATAAGCTGCTTGTATGCTCGGCTATGATCTGTCTGGTGGAAATGGGCAGGATTCCGGCCTGGATTGTCATTATCATTATCAGTAGGGAATTTATCATCAGCGGCTTCAGGCTGGTGGCTTCCGACAAGGGCGTAGTTATTGCAGCCAATTACTGGGGCAAGTTCAAGACCACCTTCCAGATGGTGATGGTCTGCCTGATGATTGCCAATATTGAGGCGATACAGCTTCTTACAGATATTATTATGTGGATTGCACTGGCACTGACCGTTATTTCCCTGGTAGATTATATCTGGAAGAATAAAGGTGTGATGGCTGACACAAAATAAGTCCACCGGCATTTTTGGGTGGCACGAGGCTGCATCCGGAGGAAGAAGGCATAACAATGACAGTAGAATTCATCTGTGTGGGAACAGAACTGCTTTTAGGTAATATCGTGAATACCAATGCGGCGTTTTTAGCGGAGAAATGTGCGGAGCTTGGGCTTTCCTGCTATTATCAGACCGTGGTCGGTGACAACCGGGAAAGACTTTTACAGACAGTGCAAACGGCACTGGAACGTTCTGACATCATTTTGCTGTCAGGGGGCTTGGGGCCCACGAAGGACGATCTGACCAAGGAAACCGTTGCGGAAGCAGTGGGCTGTCCGTTAGTGGAGGATGAAAGTTCCCGGAGGCTGATTGCAGACTATTTTGCAAAGCGCGGCATTACGCCTACGGACAATAACTGGAAGCAGGCGCTTATTCCCCAGGGGGCAATTGCCATTGAAAACAAGAACGGTACAGCGCCCGGTATTATCGTGGAAAAGGACGGAAGACATATCATTCTGATGCCGGGACCGCCCAATGAACTGAAGCCCATGTTCACAGACAGCGTAGTACCGTATCTGAAAAAACTGGATGATGAAGTGATTTCTTCCGTGACCGTAAAGGTGGTAAATATCGGGGAAAGCCGTGCGGAGACTATGGTAGCTGATCTGATGGATGCACAGACCAATCCTACACTGGCACCCTATGCCAAGACGGGAGAAGTGCATTTTCGGGTGACAGCCAAAGCGGAGGATGAGGAAAAAGCTGCTGCACTGATTGCGCCGATGGTGGAGGAACTGAAAAAGCGGTTTGGAAGCAATGTCTATACTACGGATGTGGAGGTTACGCTGGAAAAAGCAGTGGCGGATTTACTTCTGGAAAAAGGGTTGACCATGACTACGGCAGAATCCTGCTCCGGCGGTATGGTAGCTGCCAGAATGATCAATGTGCCCGGCGTTTCAGAGGTATTTAAGGCGGGCTTCGTCACCTATGCCAATGAGGCCAAACAGAAGCTGATAGGTGTCAGGGAAGAGACGCTTCTGCAGTTTGGCGCAGTCAGCGCCCGGACGGCAGAAGAGATGGCAATCGGCGCTGCAAAAGCGGCAGGGGCAGATGTGGCAGTGTCAATAACGGGTATTGCAGGGCCGGACGGAGGCACGAAGGATAAGCCGGTTGGTCTTGTCTATATAGGCTGTTATGTGCAGGGAAAGGTATGGACAAAAGAATATCATTTCAGCGGAAACCGTATGAAAATCAGGGAAAGCGTGACAGCAGCTGCCCTGGTGCAGCTTAGAAGCTGCATTTTAAATGGTTGATAGTTGTGAAAGCAGACAAAAGAGAGGGAGAACTATGGGAGACAGTAGCAGATTTGATTTTTGCCCAAAGTGTGGAGCACTTGCAAGGGATGGTGTATGCCAGAGCTGTGGTTATCAGAATCCGGATATCATAAAGCTGGTGGAAGAAGCTAAACAGGCGCAGCCGGGCCAAACATACCAGGCACAGGCCCAGGGGCAGCCATACCAGACCCAGGGCCAGGCATACCAGGTGCAACCTCAGGGCCAGGCAT
>JBJFCM010000167.1:0-8242 GCA_051888955.1 Lachnospiraceae bacterium
TTTTGATACTCTCTTTACCAATAATCATATTCAAATGTACAAAATTCTCCTGCCCTATTTTGACCCGTCCATGCAAAAAAAGATGGCTGTTTATATCAAATATATGGAATTCCAGTATACTCTTTCCTACTTTAAATGGCATCCCCATGCCTGCATGCCAAGGGAAAAGAATTCTGATACTGCACAGATATTCACGGAAATCCTTCCCTATTGCACTGCTTCCGAAAAACAGAATATGGAAAGGATGTCAGAATTGTCCTCCACCATGAAAAATGCCCAGGAAATGATGGAAACAATGAATATGATGAAAGAACTTTTCCCGGAAGGTTTTTCTTTCGGAGAAGATGACGGGCAAGCACCTGATATCATGCAGATGTTCCAAATGTTTAACAAATAGTATCAATCAGAAACCAAGCACCCAAACCCGAAAGGAAGATTTTATGGACAACAAACCTGAGTGGATGAATGATCCGCTGGTATCAAACATTGAAGAAAAAAAACTGCGTTTTTTAAGTGAACTTGTATTTGGAGGCAATGGAAAAAATCAGAAAGAAGCCATGCCGTACATGATGATGAAAATGAAACAGGCCAAGGCCGATAATATTTCCTTTTCTTCTGCTGAAATTACCACTGTTATTGCTGCAATCAAAAGGCACAGCACTCCTGAAGAGTTAGAACAGATTGATAAAATCATGAAGAAAGCACCGACATTTTAACTGCCGGTGCTTTTTAGCTGTAAGAGCCATATTCCTAATCCTTTTAAGGCTTTACTACAATATTTACGATTCTTCCGGGTACATAGATTTCCTTTATAACGGTACCGCTCAGCTTATCTCCCAACGCTTCCTTCGCCAGAGCAAGGACTTTCTCCTTTTCCTCATCCTTGGCAATAGAAATGGTTGTCTTGGTCTTGCCGTTTATCTGTACTGCCACTTCTATGGTAGACTCCACCGTCTTGGCTTCATCGTACTCCGGCCACGTAGTCTGATATACCCTGCCCTCAAAACCTACAATCTGCCAAAGTTCCTCAGTAATATGCGGTGCAACGGGGTTAAGCAGAGTAATCAGAGTCTTGAACTCACCCTTTGTTACCGCATTCTTCTTGTAGAAGTCATTAATCAGGGACATCATGGCAGCAATTGCCGTATTGTATTTCAAATTTTCAAAGTCAGAGCTTACTTTCTTGATGGTCTGATGCATCTTGGTCTCCATATCCTGTGAATAACCATCACCTTCCACCAGCATATCCTGCAGTTTCCATACTCTTTCCAGGAATCTGCGGCAGCCCTTTACACCATCCTCACTCCATGCAGCACTCAAATCAAAAGCGCCAATGAACATTTCATAGGTTCTCAAGGTGTCGGCACCATATTCCCTGACGATATCGTCCGGATTTACTACGTTGCCACGGGATTTACTCATCTTTTCACCGTTTGAACCAAGTATCATACCATGAGATGTTCTCTTCTGATAAGGCTCCGGGCAGGGCACAACCTTCTGATCATACAGGAATCTGTGCCAGAAACGGGAATATAACAGGTGCAATGTAGTATGCTCCATACCACCATTATACCAGTCGACCGGCAGCCAGTATTTCAATGCTTCCGGACTTGCCAGGGCCTTGTCATTATGAGGGTCAGTATACCTTAAGAAATACCAGGAAGAACCTGCCCACTGGGGCATGGTATCCGTTTCTCTCTTTGCAGGGCCTCCACAGCAAGGACATGTGGTATTCACCCAGTCCGTCATATGCGCCAGAGGAGATTCCCCATTATCTGTAGGCATATAGCTTTCCACCTCAGGAAGCTCTAAGGGCAGCTCGCTCTCAGGCAGAGCCACGTAACCGCACTTCTCACATTTTACGATAGGGATAGGCTCGCCCCAGTAACGCTGTCTGGAGAATACCCAGTCTCTTAATTTATAATTGGTCTTCTCATGGCCGATGCCCTTTTCTGTCAGGAATTCAATAATCTTCTTTTTGGCATCTGCTACGGAAAGGCCGTTTAAGAAATCAGAATTGACCAGCGTACCGGTAGCCACATCCGTGAATACGGCTTCATTCACATCTACAGGACTGCCTGCCACTACCTCTATGATGGGCATATTAAATTTCTTTGCAAATTCCCAGTCTCTTTCATCATGAGCAGGTACTGCCATGATTGCACCGGTTCCGTAGGTCATCAGCACATAGTCAGAAATCCAAACCGGGATTTCCTTACCATTTACCGGATTGACTGCTGTCAGGCCATCTATCATAACGCCGGTCTTATCCTTAGCGATTTCGGTACGTTCAAAGTCAGATTTTCTGGATGCCATTTCACGGTAAGCCACTACATCGTCCCAGTTTTTAATATCATCCTTATACTTATCGATAAAGGGATGCTCAGGGCTCATTACCATATAGGTAACACCGAACAGCGTATCCGGTCTGGTGGTGTAGATTGTCAGTTTATCCTCTTTGCCCTTTAAAGTAAAATCAACCTCTGCGCCGGTGGATTTGCCGATCCAGTTCTTCTGAGATACCTTGACACGTTCGATATAATCTACTGTATCCAGCCCCTCAAGAAGTTTATCTGCATATTCCGTAATCTTTAACATCCACTGACTCTTTACTTTGCGTACTACCTCAGAGCCACAGCGCTCACATACACCGTTAACCACCTCTTCATTGGCCAATCCTACCTTACAGGAGGTACACCAGTTAATCGGCATCTCCGTCTTATAAGCCAGTCCCGCATTGAACAGCTTTAAGAAAATCCACTGGGTCCACTTATAGTACTCTACATCCGTGGTATTGATTTCCCTGTCCCAGTCAAAGGAATAGCCCAGTGAATGAAGCTGGTTTTTAAAACGTGCCACATTGTTCTTTGTCACGATTTTGGGATGGATGTGATTCTTGATTGCATAGTTTTCCGTAGGAAGCCCAAACGCATCCCAGCCCATAGGGTACAGTACATTATAGCCCTGCATTCTTCTCTTACGCGCTACGATATCCAGTGCGGTATAAGGACGCGGATGTCCTACATGAAGTCCCTGTCCTGAAGGATAGGGGAATTCAACCAATGCATAGTATTTGGGCTTGGAATAGTCCTCTGAAGTGGCAAATGCCTTCTCATCATCCCATATCTCCTGCCATTTTGTTTCTACTTCTCTGTGATTGTATGGTGTTGCCATTGTTCTTTCCTTTCTTTTCTGCTTATTCTCTTTCCGTTGTGACCGGCATTTTCCAAATAAATAAGCCCCTTCATCTCATTTAGAGACGAAAGGGCTCTGCTTTTTGTGGTACTGCTCTAATTCAAAAAGGGAATCCTTTTTGCACTATTCCTACTGCTTCCCTTCAACGTCTAGGCTAATTGTACTCATTTGCCCCGACATTGTCAATAAATTTTTTATTACATCTCTTCCCCGCCTGAAACCTTATCCGCTCTAGCAGCTACTTCCTTCTCCTGCACATCGGAGGGTGCCTGTTCATAGCGTGAAAATTCATAAGAATATTCTCCTCTTCCTCCTGTCATGGAACGCAGATCAGTACAATAGCCATAAAGCCCGCTCATGGGAATATCCGCTTCAATCATCTGTTTGCCACCGGATACAGGATTCATACCCAGTACTCTGCCTCGGCGCTTATTCAAATCTCCCATGATGTCGCCGGTATAAGCATCCGGCACCGTTACCTTCAGCGAAGCAATGGGCTCAAGCAATATCGGTCCTGCCTCCATAAAGCCCTTCTTGAAGGCCTGGATGGTAGCCATCTTGAATGCCATTTCAGAAGAGTCTACCGGGTGATAGGAACCATCATACAAAACAGCCTTTACTCCCACAACCGGATATGCCGCCATAGGTCCCTTCACTACAGATTCCTGCAGACCCTTTTCCACTGCCGGGAAGAAATTCTTAGGAACGGCACCACCGACTACCTCCTGTTCAAAGACATAAGGCTTCTCCAAATCACCGGATGGTGAGAAACGAATCTTAACATGACCATACTGCCCGTGTCCACCGGACTGCTTCTTGTATTTATATTCCACATCGGAATTCTTCTTGATGGTTTCTTTATAGGCAATCTTGGGCTTTGTCAGCTCTACTTCTACTTTATATTCATTTAACAGCCTGCTGGCTACAATTTCCAGATGCTGTTCGCCCATACCGTAAAGAAGTGTCTGCCTGTTCTCAGCATCATTGACTATCTGTAAGGTCTGATCTTCATGGGTCATCTTCTGCAGGGCCTGGGATATCTTATCTACATCTCCCTTGTCCTTAGGCTTATAGCGCAGATATGTATATGGCCTTGAAATCTCCCATTTGCCGAATTTGATGGTCGTAGCCTTGGTGGATAAGCTGTTACCTGTTCTGGCTGCGGTCAATTTAGCGAGTGCACCTATATCACCCGCATGCAGCTCCGGTACCTCGATGGGCTTGTTGCCCTGCAATACGTACAGTTTTCCAACTTTTTCCTCGATATCACGATCCACATTATAAATCACATCATCTGTTTTCAATACACCGGAATTCACCTTTATCAGAGAATACTTTCCAATAAAAGGATCCACGATGGTCTTCCAGATATATGCAGACTTCGCTTTAGAGAAATCATAATCCGCATGGTAAATCTCGTTGGTCTTCATATTGATACCGGCCACCTGACGATTCTCAGGACTTGGCATATACTTTACGATATCATCAAGCAAGGTATAGACGCCCTGGCACAGTATATTGGAACCCATGCTCATAGGAACGATGCTTCCATCGCAGACGTTGGTACGCAGAGCTGCACGTATCTCAGCCTCAGAGAAGGTTTCCCCACCAAAATAGCGCTCCATCATCTCCTCACTGGTCTCCGCAACTGCCTCCATCAGCGTATCCCTGCAAATCTGCAGATTGGCTTTGTTATACTCCGGTATGTCACAAGGGACTACTTCCTTCCCCTGCCATCTGTTACCGGTCTCTGAAACCACATTAACATAGCCGACAAACTTTTCATTTTCACGGATAGGCAGGTTGAAAGGTGCCATCTTCTTGCCGTATTTAGCCGTCATATCCTCTACTACCTGTCTGAAGGACGCATTGTCCACATCCATGTTAGTCACGTATACAAAACGGGGCAGTTTATATTTTTCACAGAGCTCCCATGCTTTTTCCGTTCCTACTTCCACGCCGGACTTACCGTTTACTACGATAATGGCTGCGCCGGCTGCGCTGACTGCTTCTTCCACTTCTCCCACAAAATCAAAGTATCCCGGGGTATCCAGAATGTTGATCTTGCAGCCTTCCCATTCAATAGGGATTACAGAAGTTGAAATGGAAAACTGACGCTTCTGCTCTTCCTTACTATAATCACTTAAGGTATTGCCATCCGCTACCTTTCCCATACGTGAGGTAATACCGGACAAATAAGCCATCGCCTCCGCCAGACTGGTCTTACCAGATCCCCCATGCCCCAGTAAGACCACATTTCGAATCTTGTCGGTTGTGTAAACTTTCATAATCATTACGTCCTTTCTTAAAAGTTATTAGTATTTATCCCCAATGCATTTTCTATTTTCTAAATACTATGGGTATATTTTACTAAATTTTCTTTTATATTACAAGTTTTATTCATCATTTTTCACATTTTTATTTTCATTTTACTTTACTGCTTTAAAGTGAAAAATCTTTCCTGTTGACTTTCATACTTTAAAGTGTTAGAATGTCCATGGTCAAAGGAGGTAACAACCATGATAGTTGTAATGAAACCGGGTGCTGCCGAAGGCAGCATCCAGGCAGTGATAAATTATATCGAACAGAACGGTCTTACCGTTCATCTCTCCAAAGGTGAGGAAGTTACCATTATCGGTATCGTCGGAGATAAAACCCGCCTGTCCACAGAGAATCTTGCCATCTATAAGGATGTGGACCGCATCATGCCGGTAACGGAAAGCTATAAGCTCGCCAATAAAAAGTTCCATCCGGAACCCACAACGGTAAAAGTAGGGAATACCACTATCGGTCCGGGCAACCTGACCATCATGGCAGGTCCCTGTGCCGTAGAAACCGAAAGCCAGCTCCTTACAATTGCTCATGCGGTCAAAAAAGCCGGTGCTACCATATTGCGCGGTGGCGCTTATAAGCCCCGTACTTCTCCCTACTCTTTTCAGGGGCTGGAGGAAGAAGGCCTGCGATACATGCAAAAAGCCAAAGCTGAAACCGGTTTAAGCACTATCTGTGAGGTTGTGAGCCTGGATGCTATAGAAGCTGCCGTAAAATACGTAGATATGATACAGATTGGTGCCCGCAACATGCAGAACTTCATTTTGCTAAAGGAAGCCGGTCGTTCCGGCATGCCGGTATTATTGAAGCGCGGGCTTTGTGCTACTATCGAAGAATGGCTGAATGCTGCCGAGTACATTATGTCTGAAGGCAATCCCAACGTTGTGCTCTGTGAACGCGGCATCCGAACCTTTGAAACCGCAACACGAAACACGCTGGATATCAGTGCTGTACCGGTAATGAAGGAGAAAACACACCTGCCTATTATCGTAGATCCTTCTCACTCCACCGGTTCCTATAAATATGTACCCTCCATGGCAAAGGCTGCTGTAGCATGCGGTGCTGACGGTTTGATGATTGAAGTGCACAACGATCCGGCACATGCGCTTTCGGATGGTCCCCAGTCCCTTACATTTGAAAAATTTGATGCTCTGACCCGTGAACTGAAGCCCTTCTGTGACGTGGTCGGAAGAACTTTTTAACAGAGGTATGCTATGTCCACCTTAACTTGTGGTTTTATCGGTCTTGGGCTGATTGGCGGTTCCATTGCAAAAGCTTTAAAGGCCGCTGACTCATCCATCAAAATCATCGCCTATGACATTAATAATGAAACGCTTTCCCTGGCTCTCGCTGAGGGAACCGCCAATGAAGTAACGTCTCAGATTGACGAAAGATTTTCAGCCTGCGACTATATATTTTTATGCGCGCCGGTCTCCCATAATGACGAAAATCTTTCTGCCATAAAAAAAGTCCTGTCCCCCACCTGCATCCTGACCGATGTAGGCAGCGTCAAGACCACTATACACGAGCATGTGGCTGCAGCAGGTCTTACTGGGCAGTTTATCGGCGGACATCCCATGGCCGGCAGTGAACGCATCGGTTTTCAGAATGCCAAAGCACTGCTTTTGCAGAATGCCTACTACATTCTGACCCCTTCAGAAGGAATCGGCTATGACAAGCTCTTAGCCTATCAGAATCTTGTAAAAAAAATGGGGGCCATTCCCTTAGTATTGAGCTATGAACAGCATGATTTTGTGACAGCTGCAATCAGTCATCTGCCCCATGTAGTTGCTGCTTCTTTGGTAAATCTGGTAAAAGATACAGACTCCGAAGATGGTATCATGAAGATGATAGCGGCAGGCGGGTTCAAAGACATTACACGAATCGCCTCTTCCTCACCCGTCATGTGGCAGCAGATCTGCCTGACGAACGGACAAAATATTTCCCGACTGCTTCAGGTTTATATTGATGCATTGGAACAGGCAAAACAAGCTATCGATACGCAGGATACCGAAGTACTCTACCAGCTATTCGATTCAGCACGCACATACCGTGAATCCTTTACTAACGCTTCCGGCGGTCCGATTAAACGCATTTATGACATCACTGTGAATATTGCTGACAAGCCCGGTACGCTGGCATCTGTTGTATCCCTTTTGGCTTCTCAGGATATCAGCATCAAGAACATCGGCATTACCCATAACCGTGAAGCGGCGGAAGGCTCCATGCGGATTGAATTTTATGACGAAAATTCTGTTGTGAACGCCATGAAGTTGCTTTCCGCTTCAGGATATCTGTAAGAAAAAGAGCAGAAAACATCAGGCTTCTGATGTTTTTCTGCTCTTCTTTTTCATCAAATATAGTATGGTGCCGCATAACAGGGCGCCAACAGCTCCTCCACAGGTATCCAGCAATACATCTAATAAACTAGCCCATCTGCCGGGCACAAAATACTGATGGAATTCATCCAGTGCTGCTGATAAACACACCCAAACAACTGCCAGGAAATAACGTTTTTTAGCTTTTCCCACATAACAATTCAATATGTTGTACACCAATATGCCCATTACCGCATATTCCATAAAATGGGCCATCTTTCGTATGGGATGTTCAAGATGAACTGCTTTCTCTTCCATCATTCCCGGCGTCATATGGGCATCAGTCAATTCATCCCAGATTTTAACCCCCTGTCTGGACACCGCCATGCTGATACCGC
>JBJFCM010000168.1:0-1897 GCA_051888955.1 Lachnospiraceae bacterium
TTTGTAAAGCTGCTATTATGGTAATAAAATGATTTCAAGGCTACCCACTTCAAAACCAGTGGATAGCCTTTTCTAAATTACATTCCCGGGAATTCTATGAAACAGTGTACAAAAACAACTCCGCATAAAGTGAAAATACATGAAACACTTTTCCAAAAGGGAGATATTTAATGTAGCCATCCGGACGCATTTATGATATGCTTGTCCTGACATCAATTAACCAATACAAAAGGGAGACAATGGACATATGACAAAAAAAGAACTTGCAATTGCATTGCATGACAAAAAATACAACTGTGCTCAGGCGGTTGCCTGTGCCTTTGCCGAAGAAATCGGCGTAGAGAAAGAATTGCTCTTCAAAGCCTGCGAAGGCTTTGGTCTGGGAATGGGCGGTATGCAGGGAACCTGTGGCGCCATTTCGGGTGCGGTTATGTTAGCCGGCTTTTTAAACAGCGACGGCAATGTGGAAAATCCCGGCACAAAAGCATCCACCTACCAGCTTTCCAGAGAGATTGTACAGAAGTTTGAAGAAAAAAACAAGGCATCCCGCTGCCGGGATTTAAAGGGTGTGGATACCGGCAAGGTACTCCGCTCCTGTCCCGACTGCATCATGGATGCCGTGGAAATCGTGCAGGAAGTGCTGAAACTGTAGGGCAATTGCCGCTTTCTCCCGGCGAAACTAATCCACGCAGATATCTGCAAGCTCCGCTCTTGCAGCCCTAAGCAGGTCTGCAGGTGCCAGTTCGATTTGGGAGCCCAGCCTGCCGCCGCTGACTATCATGGTGGGCAGGGCAGCCGCTTTGTCCGATACCCTGGTCACATACTGTTTCTTCATGCCGATAGCTGTACAGCCACCCCGGATATAACCTGTTATGGCGTTGATATCCTTCACATGTATCATGGCCACAGACTTCTCCCCTACGGCCTTTGCAGCCTTCTTCATATCCAGTTCCGCCTCAATCGGCAGTACGAATACAAAATAATTCTTCGAGCTGCCCTGCGTCACCAGAGTCTTAAAGACCTTTTCGTGGGGCAGGGAAAGCTTGTCCGCTATCTGTATCCCATCTATAAACTCTTCACATTCATAAGTATAATGCTCATAAGAAATCTTCATGGAATCCAGGATTCTCATGGCATTTGTTTTCACATCCTTGCTTTTTGCCATTTGTGTTTCTCCTCTATCCTTTGTCACATTTTACATAGTATAACACCTTGGCCATTTTATGGGAAGTACGCATTTTTCCAATATTGCGAGCCACCACAGACAAGTCTTTCCGCCATATGCTTTATCAGGAATATGGTATTGTGACAGGAAATGACTGACCCCTGCCTGCATATTACAGCATTCCGGTCAGAAACAAAATAATACCGGCTGCCACTATTCCCAAAAATACCGGCCAGAATATGGTAAACGCTGCGGTCAGGGCTGCCGGTTTTCCAAAAAATCTGCCTGTCCGCCTGTCGGCAAAGGCTTCCCATATTCCAATAATACCGCACAGAAAAATGCCTGTCAGGCAGATGATCCGGACCGGGTAGAACACCTGTCCTTCTCCGGCGGTCTCTCCATCCGCCACAGCCTGTACAAGCTGCCTCTCAAAAGAAAAGGTACTGCCATCCGTCATTTTTTCCTGTAATACCGCCATTGCCTCCTGCCGCAAACCGTCTTCACTTATATCCATCCCTTCCTTTGCAAGTTCATCCCGTTCTGCAATGTATCCTGCAAACCAGTCAGACGATATCTCGTAAAAAATTCTTTCAAATAATACCTCATTTACAACCTTGGTCAGTGTAGAATCAGCATCCTCATAGACCTTGATGGACCATTCACCGTTTCCCGAGCAAATTTCCTTTTGCAAGTCTTCCTGCAAAATATAACCGCATTCCGTTTTATTCTGTA
>JBJFCM010000169.1:0-1895 GCA_051888955.1 Lachnospiraceae bacterium
GGTAACACCGGCTTTTTTAGAAAATTTACTCTTCATGCCCGCTCCTATCCTAAGTGCTCTACATATTCCTTAAAGCTGCCCTGTTTCGTATCCTTTTCGGAAAGCGTCAGTTCTACACCCTCCTGCAGGGGCCATTCCACCTTGATATCCGGGTCGTTCCACATAAGTCCCCCCTCGTCACCGGGATGATAGAAGTCCGTACACTTATAGCAGAACTCGGCATAATCTGACAGGACCAAGAAACCATGGGCAAAATTCTTGGGAACAAAAAACTGTTTTTTATTTTCTTCCGACAAGATTTCTCCGTGCCATTTGCCAAAGGTAGGTGATCCTGGCCTTAAATCCACCGCCACATCAAACACCTCTCCCTTAATCACACGAACCAGCTTGTCCTGAGGAAATTCCTTCTGAAAATGCAGGCCGCGCAGCACGCCGCCCTTGGAAGCAGACTGGTTATCCTGCACAAAGACCTCCGGAATGCCTGCTGCCTTAAAATCCTCATAATTGTAGGTTTCCATAAAATATCCTCTGGCATCCCCGTGCACCGCCGGTGTTATAATCTTAAGTCCCTCTATTTCACATGTTTCAACTGTAATCTTACCCATCTTTTTCCCTTTCTAAATATATCTCTAGCCTAATATCCCAAATAGCTGATATTCATGTCAACATTACCGCTTATACCGTCCACGCTTCCCTTGGAGGTATACTGCCACATCTGATAATATCCCTGATAAAGAGGGACGCTTCGATATTCCGCCAGCCATATCACATACTTTTCCAGGGTAATCGTCTGCAGATTTTTGTTGTACCAGTTGCGGCTGGCATAGACACCTGCTTCATAGCCCGCATTCTCTATGGTAGAACAAAAAGCCTCACACACGGCTGTCCGCGTATTCACGTCCAGGCTGTCTGCCCTGCCGTCACCACCGGCTCCCTCCGTATCAATAAATACAGGATATTGCAATTCATAATCCTGAATCAGCTTCACTACGGTACTGGCTTCCTCTACTGCCTCTACTTCATTGATTGCCTGGGTAAAAAAGTATACGCCCACCTTGATGCCTGCTGCGGTTGCCGCCTTGATATTCTGCTCAAAATAAGGGTCCACCACCAGGCTTCCGGTTACAGAGCCACGATATCCGCATCTGATAATCGCGAAATCAATGCCGTCATTTTTTACCTTATCCCAGTCTATTTCTCCCTGCCACTTGGACACATCTATGCCGAGAGCTGCATTGCCGGACACCGCCTGTGCACTTTTTATTTCTGTCTTATCCGCGTCCTCTATTGCCGCAGCACTATCCTCTGCTTCCGCATCGATATCGGCTTCTGTCTTAATCAACAGGGAAATATCGTCTATCACCAGATACTCTACCTTATCCTTGACCCGCACTCTGGTACTGCTGGTCGGCACCCGATAGCCCTCTAATGGCTTTAAGGAAACCTCATACTCCCCTGAAGGTAAATCTCCGATATAGATAACACCGTCTTTATCCAGATCCTTATAGTCTCCTACACCGTCAAGCGTTACATAAAAGCTTTCACCGCTCACCGGCTCATTGTCACTGTCCACAATTTGAATACGCAAATCCTTTTCGATGGAAGTAACAATCATGGACAGCCTGTTCTGCTCTCCATACAGCTGCTCCAGATATTCATTTTTCTCTGCATCAAAAAAGGTATCGTCCTTTAGAAAAGCCGATAAATCATCCCCTATCTGGCCATTCTGATAGACCATTCCGGAGGGTTGAATTTCCGTCGTTTCCACCGGAGTCACCTCTGCCATTCCCTGCCTGCTCCCTTTTAATCCGCTGTCAAACAGCACTACCACCAATACTGTCAGCAGTATCACGGAAGCCGCAGCCAGAATGGTCAGCCTCTTTAATTTAGAGTCC
>JBJFCM010000170.1:0-1865 GCA_051888955.1 Lachnospiraceae bacterium
GAAGCCTGGGAACCTATACATATCCTGCTGATTTCATGCTGGTATGCGCTATGAATCCGTGCCCCTGCGGCTACTTTCCGGATAAAAACAGATGTACCTGCTCGGAAACCGATATCAGGCGGTATCTGGGGAGGATTTCCGGGCCGGTTTTAGACAGGATTGATATTGTCACGGAGGCCTCTCCGGTAAAGGTCAAGGATTTTCACCAAAAAGCAAGAGGAGAAGATACGAAGACGATCCGAAAGCGGGTAATGGAAGCCAGGGAACGGCAAAAAATGAGATATAAAGGCAGTCCTTATCATTTCAATGGGGAACTGCCCGGCAGAGAGGTGGAAAAATACTGTGTGCTGCACCTGTCTGAGCAGCGCTTTTTGGAGCAGGTGTTTGAAACCGGACAGATGAGCGTGCGGGCATATCATAAGGTGATAAAGCTGGCAAGGACGATTGCAGACCTGGAAGGGGAAGCGGACATCAAAATAAGCCACTTATCGGAGGCCGTATGCTACAACAGCGGAAGACAGCGCTTCTGGGGGTAATTAGATATACGGATTATGATGCAAAAATGGATTGGGGGTAAATATGGGTATATTGGAAAATTTTGATGCAGCAGAACTTACAAGACAGCAGCCATTTGCCTATTGGCTGCATAAGGTGGAAAAAATTGGAAACGCAGGAAAAGAAAAGCTGCTTGCCAGCTATGGAACACCGGAGGAAATCTATCGTGCAGAGGAAAAGAGCCTAAAAACGATGCTGGGCGAGGAGCAGGTTCTCAGCATTTTGCAGGCAAAGAAAGCAGACATATATTGGGAATATGAGGAAATGTCAGAACAGGGAATCTTGTTTTTCCCCTTTTATCATCCGGCTTTTCCCAAGCATCTTGCTTCCATACCGGACAAGCCCTTCGGTATTTATGTAAAGGGGCAGCTTCCTGATGATACCAGGAGGAGTGTTGCCATTGTGGGGGCAAGGAGCTGTTCGGAATACGGCAGATATGTGGCAGAAATTTTTGCGAAGGAGCTTGCACAGGAGGACGTGCAGATTATCAGCGGTATGGCGAAGGGAATTGACGGTATTGCCCAGAATGCAGCTCTGGAAGCAGGAGGAGATACCTACGGCGTTTTGGGCTGCGGAGTGGATATCTGTTATCCTTCGGCACACAGGGAGCTTTATGAGAATATCTGTGCAAACGGGGGGATTTTGTCTACTTATCCGCCGGGGACCAAGCCTCTGCCCATGTATTTCCCACCGAGAAATCGTATTATCAGCGGCCTGGCCGATGCCGTGCTGGTGGTGGAAGCACGGCAGAAAAGCGGTACCCTGATTACGGTGGATATGGCTCTGGAACAGGGCAGGGAGGTGTATGTGGTGCCCGGCAGGATAACGGACAGGCTCAGTGACGGCTGTAACAGGCTGCTTCTACAGGGGGCGGGCGCAGCTCTTACGCCGGGACAGCTTTTTCAGGAACTTTCCGAGACGGTCTGGAGCAGCAGACAAGAACCCGAAAGCAGTCTGCAAAAGAATCGGATAACAGGCGAGAGAGCAGGCAGGGGAAAGACAGTTCGTTTTACCGGAAATGCTCAGACAGACAAGAGGGACAGGCTGACAGCGCAGGAAAAGGCACTGCTTTCCCTGTTGGATTTGTATCCGATTTCCCTTGACCAGATACGCATCATGATGCAGACCAGTAAGGAGTTATGCGGTCTGACTCTCCCTCAGACTATGGAAATGCTGTTAAAGCTTACTATGGAGGGATTTGTGAAGAAGGAAGGCGGTTATTATGGGCTGAATGCGCCGCTGCATTAGAGCAAAGCATCAATTTTTCCCAGGTTTTGCAGGAAGCACTCAAAGCCAAATTGCATTTGATT
>JBJFCM010000171.1:0-8018 GCA_051888955.1 Lachnospiraceae bacterium
TTTTATAATCATTTCCTTTCATTTGTGGGTTTGCTTCATTGGGCATATCATGATACAATAGTAGATATCATACAGAAGTATGGTATCTACTTTTTTACATTTAAAATAAAGGGGTCATGTCTATGAAACTTACGTTTATTGGTGCGGATCATGAGGTTACAGGTAGCTGCCATTGTTTAGAGGTGGGTGGCAGGTATATTCTGGTGGATTATGGGATGGAGCAGGGAGTCAATGTGTATGAAAATGCCAAACTGCCTGTAGATGAGGCATGTATCGACTATGTGCTTTTGACACATGCGCATGTGGATCATTCGGGTATGCTGCCGTTGCTCTATGCTAAGGGGTTCAGAGGGCAGGTATTTACTACGGAGGCTTCTGCAGATTTATGTGAAATCATGCTTCGTGACTGTGCCCACATCCAGGCAATGGAAGCAGAATGGAAGAACAGAAAGGCTAAGCGGCGGGCAGACGGTCCTCTTTATGAGCCGGAATATACCATGGAGGATGCGGAAGGGCTGATTAAGCGAATTGTGCCTTGCCATTACGGGCAGATTATTGAAGTATGCGAGGGCGTGAAAATCCGTTTTACAGATATCGGACATCTGCTTGGTTCTGCCAGTATCGAGGTGTGGCTGACAGAAGGAGATACCAGTAAAAAGATTGTCTTCTCCGGAGATATCGGCAACAAGCAACAGCCTCTTTTGCGGGATCCCAGCTTTACAGAGGAAGCGGACTACGTAGTCATGGAGAGCACTTACGGTGACAGGCTGCATGGGGAAGAACGGCCTGATTATGTGGCAGAGCTGACGAAGATTATCCAGGAAACCTTCGATAAGGGCGGCAATGTGGTAATTCCCTCCTTTGCAGTGGGAAGAACCCAGGAAATCCTTTATTTTATCAGAAAAATCAAGATGGATAACCTGGTGACCGGACATGGTAATTTCCCAGTGTATGTGGATAGTCCCATGGCAGTGCGGGCAACTTCCATTTTTCAAGACAATAAGGCGGAGTGCTTCGACGAGGAAGCACTGGCACTGGTAGAGCAGGGAATTAATCCCATTTCCTTCCCGGGACTTAAGCTTTCTATTACCAGTGATGAATCCAAAGCTATCAATTTTGAAGAGACGCCGAAGGTTATTATTTCTGCCTCGGGTATGTGTGAAGCCGGACGTATCAGGCATCACTTAAAGCACAATCTGTGGAGACCGGAATGTACGGTTCTCTTTGTAGGATATCAGGCCGTAGGTACTTTAGGCAGGGCAATCGTAGAAGGTGCAAAGGAAGTAAAGCTGTTTGGGGAGCCTATAGAGGTACGTGCCAAAATCTGCAGACTGTCTGGACTGAGCGGTCATGCGGATAAAAATGGGCTCATCGAGTGGGTTACAGCTTTTAAAGAAAAGCCACGTAAGGTATTTGTGGTGCATGGAGAGGACAGTGTCTGCACTTCCTTTACAGAATGCCTGATGGTGGAGCATGGTATCAAAGCCTATGCGCCCTACAGTGGCACGGTATTTAATCTGGCCAGCGGTAAACTGGAATATGAAGCAGAGCCTGTGGCGCTGAAAAAGAAGGAAAAGGCAGCCAGTGGTGTTTATGCCAGACTGCTTGCGGCAGGACAGAGGCTGCTTGCAGTCATCAAAAAGAACGAGGGTGGCAGCAATAAGGATCTGGCGAAGTTCGCAGATCAGGTTACGTCACTTTGCGATAAATATGATATGAATTAGAGGAGAAGAGAATGAGCCAGGCTGACAGAATTTTTATAGACATGTGTAAGGATATATTGGAAAATGGCACCAGCACGGAAGGAGAAAAGGTGCGTCCGCACTGGGAGGATGGGACACCTGCCTATACGATTAAGAAGTTTGGTGTGGTGAACCGCTACGATTTGTCAGAGGAATTTCCTATCTTGACCCTGCGGAGGACCGCGTTAAAAAGTGCCACGGATGAGATACTGTGGATTTGGCAGCAGAAGTCCAATAACATTCATGATTTGCATAGCCATATCTGGGATGAGTGGGCGGATAAGGACGGTTCCATTGGCAAGGCATACGGTTACCAGTTGGGAGTGAAGCACCAGTATAAGGAAGGAATGATGGACCAGGTAGACAGGGTCATTTACGATTTGAAAAATAATCCTTTTTCCAGACGGATTATGACCAATATCTATGTACATCAGGACCTGCATGAAATGAATCTGTACCCCTGTGCCTACAGTATGACCTTTAATGTGACGCAGAAAAAGGGAGAGGATAAGCTGACCCTCAATGCTATCCTGAACCAGCGTTCCCAGGACGTTTTGGCAGCGAATAACTGGAACGTGGTGCAGTATGCGGTGCTCCAGCATATGCTTGCACAGGTATGCGACATGCAGGTGGGCGAACTGGTTCATGTGATTGCGGATGCACATATCTATGACAGACACATTCCAATTATCAAAGAGTTAATTGCAAGGGAGCCCAAAGAGGCACCGAAGTTCTGGCTGAATCCGGATGTGCACGATTTCTACCAGTTTACCCGCAATGATGTGAAGGTAGAAGGGTACGAGTTCGGACCGCAGATTGAGAATATTCCCATTGCGATATAGAGAGGAAGCAGTTCATGAATATTATTGTAACGGTGGATGAAAATTGGGCGATAGGCAAAAAGGACAAGCGGCTGGTTAGGATACCCGGGGACCAGCGGAATCTGCAGAGCCTGACTGCAGGAGGTACTGTTGTGGTTGGCAGAAAGACGTTACAGGACATGCCACAGGGACAGCCTTTGTACGGCAGGAATACCATTGTGTTGTCAGAAAAAAAGGATTATAAGGTGCGTGGAGCGAAGGTAGCGCATTCTCTGGAGGAGTTGATGCAGGAGCTTGCCGGCCTGGAGCAGAACGACGTTTATGTGTGTGGCGGCGATGGTCTTTACCGGCAGGTGCTTGATTATTGTGATACCGTTTACGTGACCATGATAGAGAAATCCTATGATGCAGACAGGTACTTCGAAAATCTGGACAAAAGTGAAGAGTGGATGATGACAGAGGAGAGCGATGAACAGACTTATTTTGACATCACCTATTATTTTAGAAAGTATGAGAGGATACATCGGTAAGTTAAAAAAGACTCTGGGAATATGCCGCATTACTGCGCAAAAGTGTTGACTTTTATTTAAAAAAGTATAATAATGTATAAAAACAAAAGTGAAAGGAAGTACCAGAGATGGAAAAGAAAAATATTGACTGGGCGAATCTTGGTTTCGGATATGTACAGACCGACAAAAGGTACGTTTCAAATTATAAAAATGGCGCATGGGACGAAGGTGCGCTGATTGATGATGCGAACATCGTGATGAGCGAATGCGCGTGCGTATTACAGTATGCACAGACCGTATTTGAAGGACTGAAGGCTTATACTACAGAGGATGGACATATTGTTACCTTCCGTCCGGACTTGAATGCAGACAGACTGGAAAGCTCTGCAAAGAGACTGGAGATGCCTGTATTTGATAAAGAGAGATTCGTGGATGCGGTAACACAGGTGGTAGCAGCAAATGCGGCTTACGTACCTCCTTATGGTTCCGGTGCGACTCTGTACATCAGACCGTATATGTTCGGTATCAATCCTGTTATTGGTGTAAAGCCTGCTGATGAATATCAGTTCAGAATCTTCTGTACACCTGTTGGTCCGTACTTCAAAGGCGGTGTAAAGCCTCTTACCATCAAAATCAGTGATTTTGACCGTGCGGCACCACATGGTACCGGGAATATCAAAGCCGGACTTAACTATGCAATGAGCCTTCATGCAATCGTAACTGCACATAAGGAAGGTTATGATGAGAATATGTATCTGGATCCCGCTTCCAGAACTAAGGTGGAGGAGACCGGCGGTGCGAACTTCCTGTTCGTAACCAAGGATGGCAAGGTAGTAACTCCTAAGTCTGACAGCATTCTTCCTTCCATCACCAGACGTTCTCTGGTATATGTTGCAAGGGAATATTTAGGACTGGAAGTAGAAGAGAGAGAAATCTTTAAGGATGAACTGAAGGACATGGCAGAGTGTGGTCTGTGCGGTACGGCAGCAGTTATCTCTCCTGTAGGTAAGATTGTAGACCATGGTACAGAAATCTGCTTACCCAGCGGCATGGCAGAGATGGGACCTGTTACCAAGAAACTCTATGAGACTCTGACAGGTATCCAGATGGGACGCATCGAAGCTCCCAAGGGCTGGATACATGTGATTATGTAAATTCAGTGCAAATGTGATGTTTGTATACAAAAATCTCCAAACACAAGCCTGGTGTTTGGAGATTTTTAAGTATATAAATATGCAAAAGTGTTTTCAGGGGTTACAAATCAAATTCTTTAAGCAATTTTTCCCGATATGCTTTGTCCCGGGCTGCCTTGATGATATCTCCGGTGCGTCCGGCATCTGACAAGTGAATAATCAGCTGATTCATTTTTTCAGTTCCGTCATTGAAACCGTCATTGAAACCGTCATTGAAGCCATCATTGAAACCGTCATTAAATGCCCTATCGTGTACCCATTTCTCATATTCCCAGGATTTCATATAGTTGATGCCAACCTCCTTCTTATGCTTTACCTTGTTTACAAGCTGTTGAATAGAAGCAATGTCCTGATTTGTAACATTTTCATTCGTTGATTCCTGTATGTATTTTAGCATATCTTTTAACGATTGACTAGGGTTTCCTTCCGTTCCTTTTGTATATAGAAAAATTTTTTTGGCACCGTCGTCATAGGGGATGGAAGCTTCTTCTGTGCAATGGTTTTGAACGGTATAGACCATCCGTTTTTTGTCAAAGGGGTCATATGGTAGAATTACGATGATGATGACATTGGGAAGGCTTTCATAGCCGGAACCGGCAGATAAAAGCTGGGTGTCAATAAGTCCGTGATAGTATCGCATGCGCTTTGGAAGACTTTCTTTTTCATAAGAATTGTTGGGTTCTATGTCGTAGATATCGGGGATGATTTCCACATCAGCAAGGTTAGAATCGACTTCTGCAGATACATCTTTAATATAGGCATCCAGCCTTACTCCATGTTTGTCTGTATCCAGGCCTAAAATGTTCCTGGGAAGCTAGAAGCAACATAGTTGCGAAAAAGATAGTCATGAGAAACAGACTATCTCAGATATGAATTTATCATAACGCTTTAACGATATATATGCAAATTAAAAAAGTATAAACACCTGGTCGATGAAATATGGTGCGATGTTTAGCAACTTGTGTGTGGTATAGGGGTGTGGTAGAATGAAAACAAAAAGGATTTATTTGGTGGAATAAAATACAGTTATGCTAACAGTGATTTGCTGGACATGCGCATGGAGGATAATCCAGAATCTAGGGGTGTTCAACAGACCCGAAATCGTGTGCGTTACGTTAACCAGATAAAGAACAGGCAGGAAGAGGAGGTAAATATATGCTATTAAGAGAAATTCATGAAGATAATGGGTGGATGTTTGCGGATTATCAGGCAACATGGAAATATGGATATGATTTCATGCTGGATGCCGCCCAGGTTGTTATAGATATGGATTTTAGGGATAAACTGCAGCGAGTAGCGGTGGGCTCAATGGCAGGGGCAGGACAAGAAGAATGTATTGTGGAGGTTCATGCCGCTGGAGATGTTTTAAGAAATTGCAGTAAAGTAGCGAATGAAAATGGCATATTGATAGTATCCGGCCTGAGCAATATTATGGGATGTCCTGTTCAGTTGATGTTTTACAATCAGACAAATGTAATCAGATTGTGCACTCCCTTTAAAAAAATATTTGAAGAGGGTGGGGATAATGCCTTTACTACCTATCTAAGCAGTATTGAAATAAAGTCATACTGTGCAGATGTGGAAAGGAGAGCAAAAAATTGAGATATTTACCTATATTACAGGAATTATTTGAAGCAGATACAGTTATTTTTTTGATTATGGGACTGACCATTGCGGTTGTTATAGGACTGTGGTTAAAAAAACCCAAAAAGCTTGGCACAGGGGCGGGCATTTCAGCACTTGTATATGTAATCTGTGAGGCCATGTCCAATATACGTAGCAATTTTATGATAGAACTTATATTACTGTTTTTTGGAACAGTTGCAATCGGAAGTTTTTTAGGATTTATTGTTGGTTTTGTAATTTTGTTGCTAAGAAATCGAAGAATAGATGGATAAACAGGATTAGTATATTTAATTGCGAGGGAGGCAGCCAATATGCATTTTATTTATTGCCCATATTGCGGAAATGAATTGATAAAAAAGGAAATTGGAGATGAGGGTTTCATTCCTTATTGCACGAAATGCAACATACCTTTATGGGATATGTTTACGACCTGTATCATCTGTACGGTTGTAAACGAGGAGAATGAAATCGCATTGCTGAGGCAAAACTATGTTTCAACGACGAACTATGTCTGCGTTGCAGGCATCATGAAGCTGGGGGAAGCGGCAGAAGAGACTGTTGTCAGGGAAATCAAAGAAGAAATCGGTTTAGATGTTGAAACCCTGGAATATGTACAAAGTTATCCCTATGAGAAAAAGGAAATGCTGATGCTGGGATATAAAGCAACCGTAAAAAAAGCTGATTTTCACATATCGCAAGAGGTGGATTCGGTGGAATGGGTTAAATTGGGGAATGCATTGGAGAAGTTGAGAGAAGGAAGTATTGCCTGGCAGTTGGTAAAAACAGTGATTGAAAAAACGAGAATAATATGATACAATGAAATCGAACAGATGTTCTAAAATTAGAGACGCGATATTTATGCCATTGAGCGCATGGCAGCAGCAAAGGAATTGGGCTTTGAAAAATCCGATAAGCTGATGATAGGACAGCAGGATAGGTATGCATATAACGGATATTGGGTTATACGGAAATAGGCAGAGGAACAGATTATTATATTGATTGGAGGAACATCTGATATATGAATTTGCTTGGAGTAGGAATATATGTCAAGAACAGTCCCAAAGCTGTTGAGATGTATCAATCAGCGTTTGGCTTAGAGCTTGGATATCATGTGTTGAACGATGATAATACATATTATCATTCAGAATTGATGAAAGATGGCCACGAGTTTTGTTCTGTTGTTGAAGCAGGAGAAGAGAAGAGCACTGAAAAGAATCCCATTCAACTTTGTTATACCTTTGAAACGCGGGATGAGTTTGACCATGCTTTTTCGGTTCTAAAGGACGGGGGTATAGTTGAAATGGATATATGTGAATTGCCCTGGAGCCCATGTGCAGCAGTAGTGACAGACTGCTTTGGCGTGAATTGGTATCTTACCATGCCCCAGTATAGGCCGGCCGATGACTGGACACCGGAAAAGGATAACTAATTTTATGATTTGGGGGTGAATTATGAAATTGATTTCAAAAGGAAATACAGCTGAGATATTCGAGTATGATGACAATTTGATATGCAAATTATTTTATCCAGGATACTCAAAAATCTATATTGAACATGAATTTGATAATGTTAAAGCTGTTTTCCGGTTAGGGATAAAGACTCCCATGGCATATAATCTTGTTTGTGTTGATGGAAGAGACGGTATTGTTTATGACAGGGTTGTAGGAGAAGAACTTTCTTCTAAGATGTATAAAGCAAATGAAGAAGAGTTGACCAGGTGGATGGATAGGTTTGCCGGCTTTCATAAAGAGGTGTTAGGACATCATATTGGAAGTGTCATGGATTACAAGGATTTTCTTAAAATGTTTGCAGAAGATTCAGTGGAGATAATTGCCAAAATCAATGCGCTGGAGGATGGCAATTGCCTGCTGCATGGTGATTTTCATCCTGGAAATGTTATGGTGGATACAGATAATAACTTAACCCTTATTGATATGATGAATGTTTGCAAGGGACCAGCAATCTATGATATTGCAAGAACCTATTTTCTGCTTGGACATGAGAAGGACCTGCAAAACAGGTACTTAAAATTGATGGGGTATGAATGGAAAGATATCCTGCCATATTTTGAGGTGATTTCACTACTTAGAGAGAACGAGATGAAGAAATAAAATGGATGTAGCAGGG
>JBJFCM010000172.1:0-1847 GCA_051888955.1 Lachnospiraceae bacterium
CATTCGTAACCGGTTCCACCAAACCTGAAATCCACGTAGAAGTTTGCTCTAAGTGTCATTCATTCTACACAGGCCAGCAGAAGACTGCAAGAGCTGATGGACGTATTGACAAGTTCAATAAGAAATACGGCATGGAAAACAAGTAGTTTTTCCGTAAATAAGATTTCTAAAAGGTTGAGGTGTACATCTCAACCTTTTATGATATAATGGTCCTGCTGACGCAGAATTCACGCTGGCTTGCGCCATCGTGCCGCTGCTTCGCAGCGCATTATACCGAGAACCACCGCTTGTAAATCAAATGTCTGCTTCGCAGCCGCTTGATTTCCTGCGCTTGTGGTATACAGGAAAGGCAGATTACCTATGGCAAAAAAGAAATGCGGTCATTATTCCGGTATCGGAGGACAGGCGGTACTGGAAGGCGTTATGATGAAGAACGACGAGAAGTATGCCGTTGCAGTAAGAAAACCGGACGGTGAGATTGAAGTCGAACTGGAAAATTATCAGGGAGTACTGCACGGCAGTAAGATAAAAGAGCTTCCTTTTATCAGAGGTATCTTTAACTTTATAGATTCCATGATGTTAGGCACCAAATGCCTGAATTATTCGGCAAGCTTTTACGAGGATGAGGATACGAAGGAAACCGCAGTTGACAAGGCATTAAATAAAGCGACAGGCGGCAATGCGGAAAAGGTATTTTCCGTCTTGGTTACGATTTTTTCTGTTGTGCTGGCAGTTGGTATTTTTATCCTGTTGCCTTATTTTATTACTTCATTTTTCAAGGAGTATGTGCGCAGCAGCATCCTGATGACGATTATCGAGGGTGTCATCCGTATCCTGATTTTCATTCTGTATGTGGTTGCCATTACGGCTATGAAGGATATTAAGCGGCTCTACATGTACCACGGGGCAGAGCACAAGTGCATCAATTGTATCGAGAGAGGCAGGCCACTTACCGTAAGGAATGTAATGCGCAGCTCCCGGTTACATAAGCGCTGTGGTACCAGCTTTATGTTTTTTGTCATGTTTGTAAGTATTATACTGTTCTTCTTTATCCAGGTGGGCAATCCGGTAGAGAAGGTAGTACTGCGTATTTTACTGATACCGGTGATTGCAGGTATTTCCTATGAACTGATTCGTCTGGCGGGCAGAACAGACAACATCATTGTGAAGATTTTATCCGCTCCCGGTATGCTGATTCAGAGACTGACTACCAAGGAGCCTACTAAGGACATGGTGGAGGTTGCCATCGCTTCCGTGGAGGCGGTATTCGACTGGAGAAAGTATCTGGAAGAGGAATTCGGATATAAAGAGGAAGAAGCAGTCTCGGACAATGAGGAATGATTCCATGGATTATAGGGAATGTTATTTCGCGGGAGCCGGGCGCTTACAGGCAGCAGGCGTACCGGAGCCGGAGGCAGATGCCAGGATATTGTTAGAGTATGTCTGTGGTACGGACAGGAATACGCTGTTAGCCCATGGAGATATGCCTGTAGAGGAAGAAAAGCAGGCGAGGTATCAGGATTTGATAGAAAAGAGAGCATCCAGGGTTCCCCTGCAGCTGCTTACCGGGGAACAGTGCTTCTGTGGGCTGGATTTTCTGGTCAATGAGCATGTGCTGATACCCAGGCAGGACACGGAGATTTTGGTGGAAGCGGCCCTAAAGCGGTTAAAGCCGGGGATGGAGCTGCTGGATCTGTGCACGGGTTCCGGTTGTATCCTGATTAGTCTGCTTGCTCTGACAGAGAGTGTCCGTGGAACCGGAGTGGATATCTCTAAGGAAGCGCTGGCCGTTGCACGTGAAAACGGAAGCAGGCTTTTGCCTAAAGAAAAACAGCCGGAATGGTTTC
>JBJFCM010000173.1:0-1846 GCA_051888955.1 Lachnospiraceae bacterium
AGTCAATGCTGGCCCAGGAGGCTACCGGCCAGATATCATTGAGCTGCCACACAACTGCTCCCATACACTGCCCTCTGTAGCGCCTGAAGTGCTCCACACCGTACTTAATGGCTTCTGCCTGCAGAAGCTGGGAGGTATAAAGCAGGCTGTCAAAATCTTTAGGATAAAGATAGGTCTGGGAAAGGTAGTCCAAGATTTTGCCGTTGGCCGCCCTATTCCTCTGATGCATTTCCATCACTCTGGAAAAGATATTTCTGTCCTCAGGCTCCGTAAAGCTTTCCACCGTCTTTAAACAGGGGAAGGACTGGAAGCCAAATTCCGACAGATAGCGGAAACGATAATTGCGGTAAGCAGTAAAAGGCTTACAACCGTGCCATACATCCCAGTAATGGGTATCCCCCCTGTTCTCATCCCAGGGATTGTCGTAGCTGCCTCCCGAAGAGGGGGAAGAGGGCCAGTAAAAGGCCTGTGGGTCCTCTGCTTTTACGATGCCAGGAATAATATATTCAAAAATCTTATTGTAATCACACTTCTGCTTGGGGGAAGGTTTCCAGCACCCGTCTAGGGTCTGGGTCTCCATTTCATTGTTGCCGCACCACAGTGCCAGGCTGGCATGGTGACGCAGTCTCCGAACATTCTGGGTAATCTCTTCCCGGATGTTCGCATCAAAAGCATCATCCAGCTCATAAGAAGAGCAGGCAAACATAAAGTCCTGCCATACCAGCAGTCCCAGTTCATCGCAGATATCGTAGAAGTAATCATCCGGATAATAGCCGCCGCCCCATACTCTGATACAGTTATAATTAGCAGCTACGCAGTCCTTTAAAAGCCTTTCTGTCCTCTCTCTGTTAATGCGTCCAAAAAGGCTGTCCTCAGGAATATAATCAGCTCCCATGGCAAAGATATCCAGCCCGTTTACCCTGTGGGCAAATTTGCGTCCCCACTCATCCGGCTCGGTATTTACCGTCATGGTCCGCAGGCCGATACGTCTTTCCCATACATCCAGAACTTTCGCGCCATCATCCAGCACTTCCAGACGCACCGTATACAGCGGCTGCTTACCGTAACCGTTGGGCCACCAGAGCTGTGGCTTGTCTACAATAACCGTACCATCCTGCCCGCTTGTCAGCACGTTGCCCTCCGGTGTCATCACCGTGATGACCTGCTTTACACAGGCAGCACTGTCCTTTTCCTGCTGTACCTCTATGTCCGTATCAAAAGAAAGCACCACTCTGTCCATCTCATGCTGCTGTCTCACATAGACATTGCGGATACGCGCTTTTCTGATACCAAGCAAATATACCGGCCTGAAAATACCTGCATCCGGCAGCCTCGGGCCCCAGTCCCATCCAAACATGCAGTGAGCCTTTCTCAAATGAGGATATCCTTCCATGGCATCCCAGGAACCACCTGTATACACCTTTTCATTTTCTTCCTGAATATATTTTACCGGAGAATGCAGTACCACCCGCAGTTCATTTTCTCCGGCCTTTACCAGATTCAGGACATCATATTCATACCGACAGTGCATATTGCAGGTGCTGTCCAAATGCTTTCCATTCAGATAAATATCCGCAAGAGTATCAATTCCCTCAAATACAAGTAACAGCCTGTCAAACAAAAGCTGCTCCTCTTCTATCGTAAATTCCTTTAAGTATTCAAAGTCGTTGTTGGAAAGCTTCATCGCCTCCAGCTCATTTTCCCGATAAAAAGGGTCCGGCATCATGCCGTTTTCCACATAAGTGGTATAAACCGTTCCCGGCACCGCCGCGCTCACATACTCTTCCGGAATATGGAAGATATTCTCTCCCAGCACCCGCAGCTTCCATTCTCCGTCCAAACTTAT
>JBJFCM010000174.1:0-7986 GCA_051888955.1 Lachnospiraceae bacterium
CGTTTTCTTAATCTTTTCAATCAGTGTGTTGATCATACTCTGCTATTTCCCTTCTAGACTGTCACCATGCTCTCCGCATATTTTTTGATGTTGGAAGCGTTGACATATTTCTTATAAGAATCTCCGTTTACCACTACCAATGTGGGAGCCTGCATTACGCCATACCGCTGTACCAGCTCCATATTTTCCTCTGCATCGATGAGCACATAGCTTTCGCCCTTTAAATATTCCTTTGCCAGCTTACAATTGGGGCAGGTCTTGGTCGTGAACAGATATTTCACATTCTCCGGTGCCTCTACGGAAACCTGCACATCCTCTGCATAATTGGAAAGAGTCACAACGGTATTGACCGGGCGCTTCAGCACAGAATGATCGATATCATATTCCGTACGATTCGCATACTCCTGTAGCTTGCCATCGTTCCAGTTCTGTACGGGTCTGTAATAACCGGTAATTCGGCTGTAAACCTCCGTGGTCTTGCCGCAGTGCGGGCAAACCTTTACTTCGCCTGCCAGATAACCATGCTCCTTGCAGATGGAATAGGTAGGAGAAAGCGTATAGTAAGGCAGCTTATAGTTCTCTGCAATCGTTCTTACCAGATTAGCTGCTGCTTTCCAGTCAGGAAGCTTTTCTCCCAGGAAGGCGTGGAATACGGTTCCTGAAGTATAGAGCGTCTGCAATTCATCCTGAATATCCAGCGCATCAAAAATATCCGTGGTATAATCTACCGGCAGATGGGAGGAATTGGTGTAATACGGTGTGTCTCCCGGATGGCCTGCGGTCTTGATTGCCGGCCAGCGTTTTTTGTCATGCTTTGCCAGACGATAGGTAGTGCTTTCTGCCGGAGTTGCCTCCAGATTGTATAAATCCCCATACTGCTCCTGATAATCAGAAAGCCTGTTTCTCATATGGTTCAGAACCTCTTTTGTAAATTCCTGGGTTCTCTTATCTGTCATATCCGCTCTTAACCAGTTTGCATTCAGGCCCACTTCATTCATACCAATCAGACCGATGGTAGAGAAGTGGTTTTCAAAGGTACCAAGATAACGCTTGGTATATGGATACAATCCTTCGTCTAACAGCTTGGTAATGACACCTCTCTTAATCTTAAGAGAACGGGCTGCAATATCCATCATATGATTCAGACGGGCATAAAACTCGTCCTTATTGGCTGACAGATAAGCAATTCTGGGCATATTGATTGTAACTACACCCACGCTTCCCGTGCTCTCGCCTGAGCCGAAGAAGCCACCTGTCTTCTTGCGCAGTTCACGCAAATCAAGACGCAGACGGCAGCACATGCTTCGCACATCAGAGGGCTGCATATCAGAATTAATATAGTTGGAAAAATACGGAGTGCCGTATTTCGCTGTCATTTCAAATAAAAGTCTGTTGTTTTCATTGTCAGACCAGTCGAAATCCCTGGTAATGGAATAGGTCGGAATCGGATACTGGAAACCGCGTCCGTTAGAATCCCCTTCAATCATGGTCTCGATGAAAGCCTTGTTGACCATGTCCATCTCTTTCTTACAATCTTTATACTTGAAGTCCATTTCCTTGCCGCCTACGATAGCAGGAAGCTCTGCCAGGTCATCAGGTACTGTCCAGTCCAGCGTAATATTGGAGAAGGGTGCCTGAGTCCCCCAGCGGCTGGGCGTATTCACACCGTAAATAAAGGCTTCTATACATTTTTTCACTTCCGGATAGGTCAGATTATCTACCTTTACAAAAGGAGCCAGATAAGTATCAAAGGAAGAGAATGCCTGTGCGCCTGCCCACTCATTCTGCATAATACCAAGGAAATTTACCATCTGGTTGCAGAGTACGGAAAGGTGCTTTGCCGGTGCGGAAGTAATCTTGCCGGTAATGCCTCCTAAGCCTTCCTTAATCAGCTGCTTTAATGACCATCCTGCACAGTAGCCGGTCAGCATGGATAAGTCATGGATATGGATGTCCGCATTGCGGTGAGCATCCGCAATTTCCTGATCATAAATCTCGGAAAGCCAGTAATTGGCCGTAACAGCGCCGGAATTGCTCAGGATAAGACCGCCTACAGAATAGGTAACCGTAGAATTTTCCTTTACACGCCAGTCCTCTACCTTTACATAGCTGTTTACCACATCCTTATAATCCAGAATCGTGGATTTCATGGTACGCATCTTCTCACGCTGTTTACGGTACAGGATATATGCTTTGGCCACTTCTTCATAGCCTGCCTGTCCCAATACGCGTTCCACGCTGTCCTGGATATCCTCTACGTGAACAGCACCATCCTTCACTTTATCCTGAAAATCTGCGGACACACGCAGAGCCAGCAAATCTACAATATCATTGCTGTACTGCATCTGTGTAGCATTAAATGCCTTCATAATAGCATCATTAATCTTGGTCAGTGTAAAATCTACTCTTTCCCCATCTCTTTTTATTACCTGAAACACCAGAATAACCTCCCTTTCAAAACGATACTCTTAGTGTATCATCTTCCAAAAGGAAAGTCAATGTAAAACACTACATATTGTATGTCAAAGTTTTCACATTCGCAAAATATGCAGTTCATGCAGGGCCCTGGTAGCTGCTACATACATTAACTTTGCTGTCTTCTGATCAGGGATTTCCTGCAGTGTTCGCGGATTCCATAAAAGCACCACATCGAATTCCAGGCCCTTTGTCATCCTGACCGGCAGCACCGTGACCTCCGTGAGCCATTTTTCCACCCAGGCAGCTTCCATCTCGTCACGACATACTACCGCTATGCTCGCATAACCTTTTTCCTGTGCTTTGGCTATTACTTCCTGTGCTTTTTTGTACATCGCCTCTTCCCCGGCGACCTCATATTCCTGTACCGGAATACCATGGCGGATCACCGGCTCTATCCTGTAGCGTCCAAAGGAAGCCTTTTCCAAAATTTTGCCTGCATATTCCGATATTTCAATGGTGTTGCGGTAGCTCTTGGATAAAAGCCGGAATACATCCTTCTCCCCGGTCAATATCCACTTGCGCATATCCTCCCAGTCATTCATCCCCGTTTCATAGTTGATATTCTGGGAAACATCTCCCATGATGGTGAAATAGCAGGCCGGCAGTACCTTTTTTAAAGCATAATAGGTTGTAATGCCGAAATCCTGTGCTTCATCAATGAAAATCTGTCCGAACTCCTCATCCTCTTTTTTCTGCTTGATTCGGTAATAGATGAGAACCAGCGCTGCCACATCATAAATATCATATTCACCTGCTGACGCCCTTTTCTCATGTGCTTCCAGATCCAGGCTGCCCGGGAATTCCTTTTCATATTCTGAAAGGAAATCACTGTACACCTCGTAGATGCTTTTTCCCACAGCCCTGTTTTTATAATAGTCCTTATATTCCCGGCATTTTTTCAGGAAGTACTCTTTTTCCCCCTCCGGGCTTAAGAACTTGATTCTGGTTCGTACCCTTTCATCCAGAGTCACCAATAATCTGTAGATGCTGTATTCCGGGTTTTCCACGATGAGTCTTTCTATGCCGGTTCCCGTAAGAATAGTTCCCAGTTCCTTATCCTTCAGGTCTTTGCCGTCCATATATTGTTCCCGCATATGCAGCAGGTAAAGCTCCAGGCGCAGCATAAAGTTCATCCTGCTCCGTACTGCTGCATCCGCAATCGGCTCTGTTACCCTATTCTTTTTCGTCCATTCTCTTTTTAAAAGGTGGGTCAGCATCGCATCCATACGCTTCTGCTTCACGTCATGCACATCCAGCTCCGGCAGTCCACTTGTAATATAGGAAAGCAGTAAATCGTTGCCGCCGATAATACAAAATTCATTAGAAGTAAAGCGTTCTTTATAATTATATAAAATATAAGAAATACGGTGCATTGCTACAGTAGTCTTACCGCTTCCCGCCACTCCCTGCACCAGGATATTCTTAAAGGGTGATTCCCGGATGATCTCATTCTGCTCCTTTTGAATGGTGGCAATGATATCTCCCAGTACCGCATCCTTGTTTTTGGAAAGATACTGCACCAGAAGGGCATCATTGGAGGCCACATCACTGTCATAGTAGCCTTTCAGCACCCCCTTATCGATATCATAGGTCCGCTTTAAGTACAGGTTGATGGGAAGCTCCTCCCCATCCGGCAGATGGTAGCAGCCTTCCCCGATTTCATTCTCGTAATAGACGCTGGAAATAGGTGCCCGCCAGTCGGCAATCACTACCTCTGTCCGGTTGCGGAAGACACCGTTCTTGCCAATATAGACCTTAGCTTCCTTTTCTGTCTCCACATCCAGATAGTCGATGCGTCCAAAGTAAGGATTGTCATAAGCCGCCCGGTTTTTCCGCAGCTGGTTCGCCGCATGTTCCTCTAAGCTGGCACTCGTCATCATCTGGTTGTAAAGTTCCACATCACCGCCCTGCATGGCCTTGAAAAGCTCCTGGGTCTTCGCATGCCGCTCATCGAATTCCTTTTCATACCGTTTTACATTGCCGGAAATCAACTGTCTGCATTCCTGCAAATGTGCATTTTCTTCCTGCCAGTCCTTTTCCATGTTAATCTCCTTTCCTCTTTGTACCACCAGTATACAGGAAAAGAAAAATAATACTAGACCAAAATCATTCATGTTATGAACAGCACAGCTATCGCGTCGACAAAAAGCCATACTCCCGCTGTGCTGCTTCATCATCCGGATAGGTCTTTAAGTAATTGTCCAAAAGTACCGCCGCCTGGGTATATTCTCCCAAATACTCATAGGCGATAATCTCATTGAACTGCAGGGTCTGCATCATGCCGTTGTCCGGAATCTGCATTGCATTCTGGAAAGCTTCCAGGGCGGAGGCATAGTCCTCCTGCTTCATATAGCACAGTCCAAGCTGGTTGTAAATCTCAGCATTTCCATCATTTCTATTCAAATAACTGGTATAGACATTGGTAATGGCGTAATTGTAATCACCGGTAGCTTCATAGGCCATTCCGAGATACAGATAAGCATCTGCTCCGCCATTGCTTTTAGCCTCCTCCAAAAGCACCTGTGCCTGCTCGTAATTGCCAAGATAGTAGTTGATGCACCCCTTGTCAAAAGCACTCATCTTCTCGGCTCTTTCTGCAAGTGCAGTTTCCAGATAGCCCCGCCCCAGCTCCTTATAGCCATCTGCCGAAAGGATTTCATAAATCTGGATCAGGCGGCTGTAATTGGCGGGCTCTAATTCCACCACTTTATCAAAATCCTCTGTGGCAGTCTGATACTGTCCCTGGGAAAGTCTGGCATTTCCTCTCAGGTAATAAGCGTCCGTATCCTTCGGCCTGAGCGCCAGAATGGCATCATAGACAGCTTCCGCCTCACTATATCTGCCTGCTTTCTGATAGGCTGCTGCCAGATAATAATTCACGTCATAATCCATCTCTTCCACTATACCGTCACTCAGAGCCAGGCATGCCAGGAAGTTTTCTATCGCTCCATCATAATCGGTCAGACCCATACAGGCAATTCCCATCCCACGCATGATCAGCCTTTCCGATTCCCCATTTGCGCTGGCATTTTCAAAGGCTGCCAAAGCAGCACTGTAATCCAGTGCCTCTATATACTGCATTCCTTCTTCCACGCCCGGATTCCCTTTTTTCCCTCCGCAGCCGGAAAAAGCAACGGACATGATTGTCAAACAAAGCCCTATACTTCCTAATACATGTTTTCTTTTCTTCATCCGTACTCCATCCTCCGTGACACCTGTGGCTGCATACTTATTTCAGCCCATCATAAAATACGTTTCTCCCTGCATAAGCCTTACAAAAAATATCACACCACAGAACAACTGATACAAGAATGTAATTCCACCCAAAGCAAAACCAACTCTATAGATTACTACGTGCGTTTTCTCTTTCAAAAGCTGCAGCAGGCGGACAAAGCTGACAACCATCAGCATAAATATCGCAAAGCAATAACCCCATAAAAAGTTGCCGTCCCGGGAACGACTTCCCGTTTCCACCAGGCAGAGTGCCTCCAAAAAGCCAACCCCTGCCATCCCCCATACAAACAGATAGGTTTTATTATGAAGCAGTTCCTTCAGGGAAAACACCAGCACCACCAGGGGAAATGCTATCGAGCACAGCACTGCCAGCTTGGGTCTGTCCGCATGTAAGGAAAAGGAATACCACGGGTCAATGGTAAATCCGTTACCGGTATCCTCTCCAAAAAGCACCATGTTCTGCCAAAGCACCACAAAGCAGGCCGGAAGCACCGTACTTCCAAGTAAAAATAGCTGTTTAAAGCGTACTTTTTTACATAAATCCCACAACAGCTTAACCGCTAACACCGGTGCAAACACCGTAAGAAAACTAGGCTTGATACCGGTACAGAGAATGAGAAGTCCCGCAAAAACAAGCCACTGCTTTGCCGTTATCTTCTCACGATAGCTTTCTTCTATTTCCAGGTAATACAACATGGAAGCCAGCGCAAAGAGCTTCATGCATTGATAAGTGGAATTGTGCCAGAGATTTCCCGATTGGTAGCTTACATACCGGTACTGTCCTGCCATCTTCATAAAAAAGGGCATTACCAGATTGAGTGCCAAAGCCCCGGCAACTGTCAGGACACTTGCATGATCTTTTGCCAGAAAGCGGCGTAACAGCCTTTCCGTCACCACGACACAGAGTACCGTCACTACCGCCAGAAAAGCAGCAATCAGACCTGTCTTCCCGCCTCCTAAGAAATATAGTAACTGATAGATATATGCCGTAAAACTGTAATACCAGCCATCCTCAATAATCATACTGATATGGTACGGTAAATCCGACTGGTAATATCTGTTGTTATAGTCAAGGGGCTGGATGGACTGCATATAGAACAGATACAGACAGCATGCGCCATATAGAAGGACGACTGCCCACATTGCCCATACCGCATATTTATTTGCATTTTTGCCTGTTCTCTCCACTTCGGTCCTCCGCCTGTCAAAATTCTTTAATTAAAACTTATTTTAGCATAAAACCCTTCCCATTGCCACAACAAAGTAGACAAGGATAGCTTTATAAAATAAAAAACCGGCAACCCTTTATGGAGGGTTGCCGGCCTTTAAGCCTGATAACTTTACCTTATTCCCCAAAAACAGCCTTGTAGTCTGCCTGGAACTTCTCGATACCTGCATCGGTAAGCGGATGCTTGGTCATCTGTACGATGACACTGTAGGGAACGGTAGCGATATCCGCACCGGCCAATGCACAGTCTGTTACATGAATCGGGTTCCGGATGCTTGCAGCAATAATCTGGGTATCCAGATCGGTTACAGCAAAGATATCTGCGATATCACGGATCAAATCCACACCTCTGGTGCTGATGTCATCCAGCCTGCCAAGGAAAGGAGAAACATAAGTAGCACCGGCTCTTGCTGCCAGAAGTGCCTGGTTAGCTGAGAAAATAAGGGTTACATTGGTCTTAATCCCTTCTGCACTCAACACCTTACATGCCTTCAAGCCTTCCACTGTCATAGGAATCTTTACCACCATATTGGGATGGATAGCCGCAATGGCACGTCCTTCCGCAATCATACCCTCTGCATCTACTGTAGTAGCTTTTACTTCCCCGCTGATAGGACCGTCTACGATGGAAGCAATTTCCTTAATTACTTCCTCAAAAACGCGTCCTTCCTTTGCAATCAGGGAAGGGTTCGTGGTAACGCCACAGATAACGCCCATATCATTCGCTTTTTTAATGTCCTCAATGTTCGCCGTGTCAATAAAAAATCTCATTGTTACTTCTCCTCTTGTATAATTATTTGGAAATACCAAATCTCCAAATCCATTATATTCCAAAAGGAGGACATATAACAAGTTCATAATTTTACATTTTATACCTGCTTTTTATTGACATTTTCATTTTTTCTGCTATCACTGTTCCCTAAAGGTTCCGCACGCCGTTTCTTCACAGTCACAGGCACCGCAGCCTCTGATATCAACATGCTCCGCCATACATTTATAGTCTTCATTATAAACGCATTTTGTCGCCTCACAGTCAATACTGATGG
>JBJFCM010000175.1:0-7970 GCA_051888955.1 Lachnospiraceae bacterium
GCTGTACCGGATGGAACTACCCCTGCACCCTCTGCCGCACGATTTCATAGGCCAGCACGCCTGCCGCCACAG
Source organism: Lachnospiraceae bacterium (assembly GCA_051888955.1). Classification (GTDB taxonomy): domain Bacteria; phylum Bacillota; class Clostridia; order Lachnospirales; family Lachnospiraceae; genus Acetatifactor. The sequence goes on from JBJFCM010000175.1 coordinate 73, forward strand.
AAGCATTCAGGGAATCGATATCTCCCTTCATGGGGATGGAGGCTACCATATCACATTTTTCCTTGACAAGCCTGCCTACACCGTCCCCTTCATTGCCGATTACCAGACCGATGGCACCCTTTAAATTCAGGTCATACATGGTAGTGCCACCCATATCGGCACATACGAACCAGATACCCTCCTTTTTCAAATCTTCAATGGTCTTGGCTAAATTGGTCACCTTGGCAACCGGTGTGAAATTGAGTGCACCCGCTGAGGTCCTTGCCACCGTAGCTGTCAGTCCCACTGCCCGGTTCTTGGGAATGATTACTCCGTGGGCACCCGCCAGATTGGCGGTACGGATAATGGCTCCTAAATTGTGCGGATCCACTATATTGTCCAGCAGGAAAAGAAAAGGGGGCTCTCCCTTGTCCCTTGCCGCCTTCAGAATATCCTCTACCTCCGCATACTCATAGGCTGCCGCAATGGCAATCACGCCCTGATGCTTTCCGGTTTCCGACATCTGATCCAGGCGCTCCTTCGTAACAAATTTTACCAATGTGCCGTTCTTCTTTGCCTCTCTCTTGATGGTCATGACCGGCCCGTCCTGACATCCGTCCAGTATGTACAGCTTATCTATCGGCTTACCTGCACGGTAAGCTTCGATTACGGCATTTCTGCCCTCTATTGTAAATTCTTCGTATCCCATCTGCTCTCCTGTCTGTGCTGCGTTGCACTTCCCATTTTCAAACCACAACCGGTTCCCTGCCGCTCTCCTGCCTACAGAGCCATATCCACTCTTGCCAGGCCTTCCTTTACCAGCTCCAAAATCCGTCCCATGTCATCCTTCAGGTAAAGATACCCTATCAGAGCCTCAAAACCCGTGGCCTTGCGGTAATCCGCAATGCTGGCATTTTTCGCAGTGGTATAGGATTTGGCGTTGCGCCCTCTTTTGTATACTGCCTCTTCCTCTTCGGTCAGTACGTCCGACAGTGCCTCTATCATGGCTGCCTGTGTCTGGGCCTTTACAAAGCTGCTGGTCTTTTTATGTAATTCATTGGTCGCCCGATTGGCACGCTCTACCACCACCGTTCTGATGATGATATCATAGACAGCATCCCCGATATATGCCAAAGTAAGAGGTGAATATGCCCGCACATCCACCTCTTTTACCGCAAACGCTTCTTTTATCTGTGACAGTAAGCTCATGCTTTCTTCCATTTTACACCCTCTCTGGTATCTTCAAGCACAATTCCCTTAGAAAGCAGTTCTTCCCGGATGGCATCTGCCGTAGCAAAATCCTTTGCCTTCTTCGCTGCCTTTCTCTCTTCAATCTTTGCAAGGACATAGCTCTCCAGCTCCGCATCCACCTCTTCCGTCTTAGCTTCACCTGCCTGTAAAAGGTCAAGGGAAAGCACCTCGTCAAAGCTCTTTACCAGCTCGCGCTTGGTCTTGTCATTCATATCTGCCTTCAGCATCTCATAGAGAACCGTAATTGCCATGGAAGAATTCAAATCGTCGCAGATAGCTTCTTCAAAACGCTTTTTATACTCATCAAACTTATCCTGCTCGACTTCACCGTCCTCTGACAGGTCCGCAATCCTCTTCACCAGCTTGTTGTAAACAGTGGTCATATTGTCCAGCACTTCATAAGAAAACTCAAGAGGCTTCCGGTAATGGGACTGTAAACAGAACAGTCTGTAAACAAGCGGGTTGTAACCCTTCTGCTCCAGCAGGGAAACCGTCAGAAAATCTCCTTTGGACTTGCTCATCTTACCGGACTTGTCATTTAAGTGATGTACGTGGAACCAGTAGTTACACCATTTATGTCCCAGATACGCTTCGCTCTGTGCGATTTCATTGGTATGGTGCGGGAAAATATTGTCCACGCCGCCACAATGGATATCCATGTACTCACCCAGATGCTTCATGCTGATGCAGGAACACTCAATGTGCCAGCCGGGATATCCCAGTCCCCAGGGACTTTCCCACTTCAACTCCTGATCCTCGAATTTGGACTTAGTGAACCAGAGCACGAAATCGCTCTTATTCTTCTTGTTAGCATCCTCTTCTACATCATCCCGGACACCCACCAACAGTTCATCCTCTGTCTGCCCGGAGAAAACGTGATAATTTGTAAGCTTGGAGGTATCAAAATAAATATTGCCGCCCATCTCATAGGCATAGCCTTTTTCCAACAGGACACTTACCATATTGATGAACTCTGCAATACAATTGGTAGCAGGCTCTACCACATCAGGACGCTTGATGTTTAACTTCCGGCAGTCCTCAAAAAAGGCATCTGTATAAAATTTGGCAATTTCCATCACCGTCTTGTGCTCTCTCTTAGCTCCCTTTAACATCTTATCCTCACCGGTATCGGCATCGCTGGAAAGATGTCCCACATCCGTGATATTCATAACGCGCTTTACATCATATCCCAGATAGCGGAGAGTCTTCTCCAGCAGATCTTCCATAATGTAGCTTCTTAAGTTACCGATATGGGCAAAATGGTACACCGTGGGGCCGCAGGTATACATTGCCACCTTTCCGTCCTCATTCGGTACAAATAGCTCCTCCTTTTTCGTCAAGGAATTGTAGATTGTCAGTTTATTCTCCATGGTATGTTCCTCCTTCTTCTGCTTCTTCCTATATAACAAAAAGGATAAATCCATCTCCTGTAAAAGAGACGAATTTATCCGCGTTTTCTAACCGCTATCTTTCTCTGTTTACCCATTAGTAGCATAAGCAAAATCAGACGTTTTGTCAACAATGATTTAGCTTATCTGCAACAGGTATTTAGCCTATTTACAACCGGGACAGCCTGCACAGCGGCTTATATCGGCTCCTGCCATTCCCTGACTGCTCACATCCCGGGCATACAACTCCCTGGGAGAGGTCAGCATACAGATTGCCTGTGAGGAAATCCCTTCCCCTGTACCGGTAAAGCCAAGCCCTTCCTCCGTCGTAGCCTTCACATTTACCTGGGAGATATCAATTCCCAGCTCTCTTGCAATATTTTCCCGCATGGTATCTATATGAGGACGCATCTTAGGTGCCTGTGCTATGATGGTGGCATCAATGTTTTCAATCAGAAAACAGTTCTCTTCCAGAAGCTTTCCTACCTCCCTTAAAAGAGCCAGAGACGAAATCCCCTTATACGCAGGATCCGTATCCGGGAAATGCTTTCCGATATCTCCCAATGCTGCTGCCCCCAGTAAGGCATCCATAATGGCATGTAACAGCACATCCGCATCCGAATGGCCCAGAAGTCCTTTCTCATAAGGGATTGTAACACCCCCTATAATCAAATCCCTGCCCTCGACCAGCCTGTGCACATCATATCCCATTCCTATCCGCATGTTCCTCTTCCTCCATTTATCTGCCGGTTTTGCTACTCCTATCAGTCTAGCACACTCTTGTCCATAATGCTACAACTTTTATGCTGTCCTCACCGCGCAGGATACATGCTGTTCAATGATATCCTTTGCTTCCTCAACACTGATATTCGCATCCTCCAGCATGGAGGTAATCTCTTCCAGTTCCTTATTCCGCTTCTCCTTTTTTAATTCGGACAGTTCCTTCTCCTCAGACTGAATTCTGACCTTTAAGCCTGCAATCACTTCTTCCTTTTCACGGATTTTTTCTTCAATGGGTTTTCTTTGTCCTCTTGCCATATTCTTCCTCCTAAAAATTTAACTATTAAAGTATATGGACAAGATGGAAAATATATGCATATCAATCCGCAAATCTTTCTTTTATGATGCCCTCCAGCACTGCTGCAGTGCCTTCTATCCCAAAAGCGCTGCTGTTTAACGCAATGTCCTTATTGGTCAGTTCATTTTTATAGCAGTCACAATACCTCTTATGATAGAGCTGTCTGGAACGATCCACCTCTTTAATCATCTTCTCTGCTGTCGCTTCGTCCATGCCCAGCTGCTCAATACAATTCTTAAATCTGGCTTCATAGGGCGCATAAATGTAGATGCTAAGCTTGTTCTCATAATCACTTAGGATGCTGTCACCACAGCGGCCCACAAGGATACAGGACTCTTTTTCTGCAAAGTCCCGGATAATATTTTTCTGTATCAGGAAAATCTCATCCTGAATACTTTGTATCCCCATCCCCAGAGGATACTGGCGTTTTAAGTAAACGGATTTGGACACTTCTTCCTTATTGCTGATAACAGACACCGGCAGATTCATTCTTTTAGCAGTTTCTTCTACAATATCTCTGTCATAAAAGGGAATATCCATCCTCTTGGAAAGTTCCTGTGCAATGGAACGTCCCATACTGGCAAATTGCCGGGATATGGTAATGACATATTTTTTCATATTGTTTCTCCTCTACAGGCCTTTTGCCTTTCATGCTTTTACGGGTACTGCCTTCAACTTTTTCTTCTGTATATTTCTTACTATGCAGGATAGCGTAAAGTTAATCACGAAATAAATTGCAGCAGCCAGCCCGAACAATACAAATACATCGGACACGTTGGTGGTGCTCATACCGTTGTACTGATAGGCCACATTCATAATCTGCCTTACTCTTGCCATCAGTTCTATAACCGCCACATTGGCCAGATAGGAGGAATCCTTGATGGTGGTGATGACCTGGCTCAATAATGTGGGAATAATATTCCGATAAGCCTGTGGCAGAACGATATACCACATGATTTGTACCGTATTGAAGCCCTGGGAGTGCCCGGCCTCAAACTGTCCGTGTGCTACAGAGTTCAAACCGCCCCTGACAATCTCGGCAATCACGGAGGAGGTAAACAAAATCAGTGCGACTGCTGCCTTAAACAGCATCTTTACCTCTACTGAGGTCAATCCAAACATCTTATGTTGTAAAAAACCGGGACAGGGACAGAATACCACGCAGATGAAAATCCACAAAAGCAACGGTGTATTACGGAAAATTTCAATGTATGCTACCGCCAGCCATTTGAATATGCGGGTTTTCCAGCTATTGCAGTAATTCCTCACCAAAGCCAGTACGGAGCCGATGACAATTCCCAGTAACACCGCTATTACCGCAATCACCAACGTAAACGCCACGCCTTTTAATATATAAATCAGTACGGCAGGATTTGTTATTATTTTGAAGCTGCCCTGTAAATCACTCATATGCACTACCAAGCCTTTCCTTTTTATTTACTGCTTTGCTGCATTTACCCTCGCATCGCGCTTCTTTAAGGAATTTTCCCACACGCTTGCCAGCGTGGAAAGCGGGAAGCATACGATAAAGAACAGTACGCCGCTGACAATATAGGCAGGAGCGTAGGCACCGCCGGTGGAAGCTCCGGTTACAAAATTATAGGTTATGGAAATCAAATCGGTACCGCCCACAATATAGAGACAGGAGGTATTCTTAATCAAATTCACTACCTGGTTCACCATAGGCGGCAAAATCACCTTGATGCTCTGAGGCAGAATGATGTAATACATCCTCTGAATATAACCAAAGCCCTGGGACTGAGCCGCTTCAAACTGACCCTTTGGAATGGATTCAATGCCGGCTCTGATGACTTCCGACATATAAGCTCCATGATAAATTCCCAGTGAAACGATACCGGTAGGAATGATACCGATACTGTTACCGGAAAAAGCCAATGCATAATATAAAAAGCACATCTGCAAAAGCAGGGGCGTATTCTGGATAATCTCCACATAGACTCTGGAAATTCCCTTAAGCACCTTCTTACCGCTCGTTGCCATCAAGCCGAATATAATGCCCAATATGAAAGAAATAAGCAGACCGAACACAGTGGTTTCCACAGTGTGGGAGAGTCCCAGCAAAAAATTCCCCCGGAATGTCCACACCTTCCTCCATGCATCTGCCGAAAAGATACCTGCCATCCTTCTTCCTCCTATCCATACACTTCTCTTTATGAAAAGGGAGGAACATTCCGTGCTCCTTTCTTTTCATAAAGGTAAGTAATTTCTTTTTACCCGGCTCCGAAACAAATTCCGGAGCCGGGCCTGCTTTTTAAAGCCTTCCGCTTAGTTCAGACCATATTCGCTGATCAATGCATCAATCGTACCGTCTGCCAGCCAGGTGGTTACAAGTTCCTCGCAAAGTGCGGAGAAACCGGAATCCTTTCTGGTTGCAATACCGTAATCCTGTGGAGAGAATTTCTCTTCAATATAGGAACGGCCATCTGTCTTGTAAATCGCCAGGATGGATTTGTCCACGCAGAATGCATCTATTTCACCTGCGCTCAGCGCGGTAGAGATTGCAGGATAATCCTCATACTGCTGGAAGGAAACGCCTGTTGTCCAGGTAGCTGCATCAAAGGTATCCTTATCAAAACCAGTACCGTCAATCAGACCTGCTTCAATCATAGCTGCTGTTAAAGCTCTTGCAGAAGTAGAACCGGAGGAAACTCCGACCTTCTTGTCAACCAGTCCCTCCAGGGAGGTGATTCCGGAAGCATCTTCAACCAATACGGTTACCGCATCCGTATAGTAAGGTGTGGTGAAATCCCAGCTCTCTTTTCTTTCATCAGTAATGGTAAAGGTAGCCAGTACACAGTCAATATCGCCTGCATCCAGAAGCTCTGTACGGGTTGCTGCAGTAACAGCGGTAAACTCTACTTCAACCCCAAGATATTCTGCAATCTTCCTTGCAATATCAATTTCCATGCCGCTGTATTCGCCGGTCAGGGTATCCTGAAGACCAAATCCGGGAACCGCGTTCTTAACGCCCACGCGGAGCACTCCTCTGTCGATAATAGCCTGCACATCCGGATCTGACAATAAATCTGTACCTGCTTCTGTGCTCTCTCCTGCCGGTTCCGTGCTTTCTGCTACGGCTGCTTCCGTAGTGTCTCCGCCTGCCGCAGATGTGGACGGCTCCGTTGTAGTTTCCGTATCCCCACAGCCAGCCAGAGATGCGACTGCCATGAGTCCTGCTAAGAGTAATGCCAATTTCTTTTTCATAATCTTTCTCCTCCTAAAACTTATTTGCAGCTCTCCCGAAGGGTGCTGCAGCTTTATCTGAAAGCAGATATCCTGCTTTTAGACCTAACGGATAATCTTACCCAAAAACTGTTTCACTCTCTCGTTCTCGGGATTTTCAAAAAAGTGTTCCGGTGTTCCTTCCTCTATGATCTGGCCATCCGCCATAAACACCACCCTGTCCGCCACCTGTCTGGCAAATCCCATCTCGTGGGTCACGACCACCATGGTAATGTTTTCTTTTGCCAGCTTGATCATGACATCCAATACCTCCTGAATGGTCTCCGGATCAAGCGCTGAAGTAGGCTCATCGAACAGGATAATCTTCGTCTGTGCGCAGAGCGCTCTGGCAATTGCGATACGCTGTTGCTGTCCACCGGACAGTGTAGTAGGATACACATGCGCTTTATCCCTAAGCCCTACCACATCCAGATAATGGTAGGCCAGTTCCTCAGCCTCCGCCCTGCTCTTATGATGCAGCTTCATGGGTGCCAATGTCAGATTCTTCAATACTGTCATATGCGGATACAGATTAAACTGCTGGAACACCATGGAGGTAGTTTCTCTGATTAAATGTACCTTGTTCTTATGGGTCAGATGCTTCCCATCAATATATACATTGCCGCTTGTAGGCTCCTCCAAAAAGTTCATGCAGCGGACCGTCGTGGACTTACCGGAACCGGAAGGCCCGATGATAACCAGCTTTTCCCCCTCTGCGACCTCCAGATTGACATCCTTTAGCACTTTTAAATCGCCGAAATTCTTATTTATATGCTCCAGTTTAATCATTGCCATATAAATTCCTCCAAAAAAGGGCGCCTTGAAGAGTATTCTTCAAAGCGCCCTTGCTTTTATGTGTATGATTGTATACGATTATACAAGATGTGTCAACTACTTTTTTATTGCTATAAATATCGGGTAATGATATAATTTACGCGTACAATTTTCAGTGTAGTTAG